>NZ_JAUBUG010000123.1:0-9974 GCF_036705345.1 Microcoleus sp. B3-D2 | reverse complement strand
CCTCCTTCTGTTTGGCTACTAACTTACAAAAATCACCTTTACTAATTGTAGCACTACTTTAGGAAATTGGTATAAGACCAGAAGATCCAGAAGAAATGGCAAAAGCCATAGAGTATATCTGTCAGTTGCCAAATTCCAAGTGGGAAGCCATGTCTGAAGCCGCCTATGCCAAGGTGAACAATTATACGTGGAAAGATGCCACGGATCATTTTGAAGCTGCATTGAAAGTTGCTATAGACAAATCTAAACAGCGCGAGGTTAAGATAGTTTCGTTTTCTCCCTATGGAAAAATTCCGGTTTGCTAACTGCTGCAATTTGAAATTCGGCGCTACGGGCGTTTTCGGCGCCGGATTTCTGGGCCGAAACTCAATATCATTTGGTGGGGTGCTTCTGGCCCAACTAAAATCGCATCTGTCCTGTTTTGTACCCAGCAGTCTCGACACGAATTCTGACCGCACCGACGAGCGAATGCTGGTTGTAAAGCGATCGGCAAAAATCTGAACCAGAGTGCAACGGAGGTTTTAAGGCTGGCTCCGTTACAGGTTAAACTTGTCTAGTCCTCAAACATATCCCGATTTGTAATTGAGAAAAGTCCCTGACGACCAAGTAAGATCGGCTCGACTATCGAGTTACGATCCCCTCCAGCACAGATCCGCACCCCACAGAAAAGCCAAATATAGGCTGGTAAGTGCCAACTTGCTTTAAGGAGGAGTTTTAACCAGTATCAATCTTCAGCATCTATTTAGGGCTTGCTGAATAAGTGGTTCAAGTAAACACTGTATGGATTTTCGGACGAAGAAAGGTAGTAATGGTGCAAGAAAAACAGGTATAATGACTCAAAACCCGTGCATCACCATTTGCGCTCGTGTACCGAAAAGCTGAGCTTGCCCCAAGCCCCCCATCAGACTTTGAACTACCCTTTGAAGGAAGGTTGTCAGCAGATAACCGTTGGGTAAAGATGGCAGAACTTATCCCGTGGGATGAATTTGAAGCAGAATATGCTGAAAAATTCCCGACCGAAATGGGCGCACCCGCCAAGTCATTTAGGATGGCATTGGGGGCATTAATTATCAAAGAGAAACTTGGAATTAGCGATAGAGAGACAGTAGAACAAATTCGTGAAAACCCCTATCTGCAATACTTTATCGGTCAATCAACCTACAGTAATGAACTCCCATTTGACCCATCAATATTAGTTCACTTTCGTCACCGAATTAGTGCGAACCTAATTAAAAAAGTGAACGAACGCCTGGTGGAAAAAGTGCGCGAAACTACCCCAGTCAAACCAGAAAAAAAAAAGGATTCGGACGCAAAAAATGAGTCACCCAATCAAGGAAAATTAATCATAGATGCGACCTGTGCCCCAGCAGATATTAGCTATCGGACCGACTTAGGACTATTAAACCGAGCCCGAGTTCATACCGAAAAAATCATCGACATTCTCTATAAATCTCTCACAGTAAAAATCAAGAAAAAACCCAGAACCTACCGAAAAATAGCCAGAAAAGACTACTTAGCAGTAGCCAAACAACGACGACCGACCCGAAACAAAAAAATCCAAGCAATTAAAAAGCAACTGCAATATATCAAAAGAAACTTGGCTCATATCAATCAGCTAATCGAATCAGGTGCGGCTCTGGAAACTTTGACCAAAAAGCAATATAAAAATTTGCTAGTTCTCACAGAAGTCTATCGCCAACAACTCTGGTTATTTGAAAATAACAAACAGAGTATTGAGGACAGAATAGTAAGTTTAAGCCAACCCCACATCCGTCCCATTATTAGAGGTAAAGCAGGAAAACCAGTAGAGTTTGGAGCTAAACTGTCAGCGAGTTGCTTTGAGGGGTATGTGTTTTTGGAGCGAATAAGCTGGGATAAATTTAACGAATCAGGAGACTTAAAAGCCCAAGTAGAAGCATTTAAAAGTTACACAGGATACTATCCAGAATCAGTCCATGCAGATCGCATTTATCGAACAAGGGAAAACCGAGCTTGGTGTAAAGAAAGAGGAATTAGAATTAGTGGCCCTCCGTTAGGAAGGCCACCAGCAAATGTCAGTAAGGAAACAAAGAAACAAGCCTGGGAAGATGAGAGAGTTCGTAACTCTATTGAAGGCAAATTTGGGACTTGCGGAAAAGAAGATTTAGCTTGAATCGGGTGATGGCTAAACTTGATAATACTTCTGGTACAGCCATTGCTATTACTTTTTTAGTAATGAACCTTTCTACCTGGTTAAGACGGGTTTTTTGTGTGTTTTTTTGCCGATTTCCCAAAATAAGGTCTGGTTACGCTTCAATGATTGTCAAAAATTATATTTTGGTCAATTACAAAAATCAAAACTTATGCTTCGCCGAACTTGAATCACCCATCAATTGCGATCGTGATTTTCCCTAACTTATTCAGCAAGCCCTATTTATGAAAATTACTTTTGTCCTGCCTACCCTTAGTCTTACAGGTGGCATGAGGGTTTTATCTATATACACAGAACTTCTCCAAAAACGAGGACACAAAATATTTATCGTCTCTATGCCCCTGCCGCAACCGACTTTAATCCAACAATGGCGATCGCTGCTGAGGGGTAGGGGTTGGCTGTCGGCTCCCAAAACACAAAAGTCTCACTTTGACAAGGTGGATGTCGAAAGCCGAGTTATCGAAACCAACCGTCCAATTACCGATCTTGACGTACCTGATGCCGATATTGTCATGGCTACTTGGTGGGAAACTGCTGAGTGGGTGCCAAAACTCTCTCCCAGCAAAGGAGCGAAAGTATATTTTCTCCAACACTACAAGGCTTTTGACTACGTACCAAAAGGTCGGGTAGAGGCAACTTGGCGGCGGCCGATGCACAAAATCGCTGTGGCCCAGTGGCTGGCCGACATAGCTCGGAATGAATACGGCGATTTGTCTGTATCTCTCGTCCCTCCTACGGTGGACACCAAACAGTTTTACGACCCCCAGTCGCGAGCGAAGCAGCCGCGAGGCAAGCAATTAGTTCCTACAGTGGGGATGTACTATACTACAACTCCTTGGAAAGGCTGCGATATTGCCCTGAAAGCTTTCTCTATAGCGGCTAAAAAAATTCCTAACCTTCGTTTAGTTGCATTTGGTTGCGGCCACGATGCTCCTCTTGCCCATTTGCTGCCTGAGGGTACTGAGTATAATAAGGAAGCTACTCAAGACCAACTAAAAGAATTTTACAGCAAATGCGATGCTTGGCTGTTTTCCAGCAGATCCGAAGGCTTCGGCTTGCCAATTTTAGAAGCTATGGCTTGGGGCACTCCAGTCATCGGCACTCCTGCTGGTGCGGCTCCGGAACTACTTGCTGGGGGGGGTGGTATACTTGTCAAGCCAGAAGACCCAGAGGATATGGCAAAAGCGAGCGAGCAGATTTGTCAGTTGTCTGATGCTGAATGGCGCGCAATGTCCGAGACTGCATTGGAGACGGTGAGAAATTATACTTGGGAGGATGCAACTAATCTCTTGGAGGCGGCACTCTACACTGCTTTGGAACGTCAGGCACAATTAACGAACAAGACGTAAAAGTGAGGCTACTTTAAAAGATTGGGGTTGGGCGATCGTTTAAGCGAGAATTTTTATCGGGCAAATTGAGTTGTCTTTCTACAATTTTACTGCAAAAAAACTATGGTTGCATTAATCCCCGTTGCTCTGTTCGGCTTTATTCCAATCGTTTTTTACCTATTTGTGAGGTTTCCGCCTCAGCGGGCGGTAATTATAAGTTTTGTTGTAGCGTGGCTGTTTTTGCCACAACCTTCTTATCCCATCCCCGTATTGCCGCCGTTTACCAAAGTCTCGTCAGTTTGCTACTCCATTTTGCTGGCTACTCTTGTCTACGATACTGCGCGCCTCACCTGTTTTAAGCCGGGTTGGCTGGACGTGCCAATGGTAATTTGGTGTTTGTGTCCAATTGTTACACAAGTTAGTAATGGTGGCAGCCCGATTAGTCCGACTTTCAACCAAATCATTAGTTGGGGTCTGCCTTATTTGGTAGGACGCTTGTATGTGGGTAGTTTAGACGGGCTGCGACAATTGGCGATCGGGATTTTTGCAGGTGGGTTGGCTTACATTCCTTTTACTTTAATTGAAGGGCTTAGGGGCCCAATTCTGCACCAAACGGTTTACGGCGTCAATGCCTTTGACGACTGGAGTCAAGCAGTGCGTGCGGGGGGGTGGAGACCGGTAGTATTTATGCAGCACGGTTTGATGGTGGGCATGTGGATGATGACAGCCACCTTAATCGCAGTTTGGTTCTGGCAAACTGGGACGCTCAAAAAGTTTCAGGGTCGCAACATCAAGACTTTAGCAATTATATTAATAATCGCTTTTTTGCTGTGCCGTTCTACTGGGGCCTACAGTTTATTTGTATTCGCGTTGATCGTATTATTCTCTGCCAAGTGGTTTCGCACTTCTTTGCCCCTGCTATTCATAATTGGATATATAGTGTTTTATCTGTACATAGCAGCAGCGGGTCAATTCTCGAGTAAACAGGTGATAGGGTTCATCACTCCAATATTTGGCCAAGAGCGAGCCGACTCTGTGAAGTTTAGATTTGATATGGAAGAGATACTGGGGGAAAAAGCGCGACAAAGATTTCTTTTAGGCTGGGGGGATTCCGGTGGAAACCGCGTGTACAACGATGAAGGTCGAGATATCTCGGTCACCGACAGCTTATGGATTATTGCATTTGGCACCTACGGTGCAGTCGGTTTAGTTAGTTTATTTTCTTCTTTGTTACTTCCTGTTATCGTCTTTTCTGTGTTCAAGTATCCCGCCAGAACCTGGTCTAATCCCAAAGTAGCGCCCGCGGCCGCCCTGGGAGTAGCCTTAAGTATGTACGTGTTTGACTGTGTTTTGAATGCTATGATTAATCCGATTTTTGCGTTGATTGCTGGAGGAATATCAGGTCTGGTCTTAAAAGCTCCAGAAAGTCTTAAAGCCAAGAAAACGAGTTCGCCCTCAAGAAGACCGTCGCTGGTTCACCAAAAATCAGGATGATTTTCGGGAATGCGATGGCTGCTTCACTTCAAGCTTGACACTATCTTGCCTTCCCTGGAGACAAAAACTACAAAATCTACCATTTTTGCATAAAATCAAGTTCTGAATTGGCGAGATCTAGCCTTTCTCAGAAAGATGAGGTATCATGTTAGTGACACTCACTCGTGAGGGTCAAACAGAGAAGATCAGCTCAAATGAACTATAATTACATGGTTCAGTAAAGCCTCGCCTGCCATACCACACATAATAGCATTTTTTTGACAGCACGCGATGCTTGACTCACAACACGTTTACTTGTACCAAACTTCATACATTGTTAAAAATGAAAGCTTATTCGATTGATTTTAGGCAAAAAATCCTTGATACTTATCATGCTGAACCCATTTCACAAAAAGCAATAGCTAAGTGTTTTTCTGTAGCCCTGAGTTTTGTACAAAAATTGCTTAAACAATATCGTGAAACAAAAAACATTACTCCGATAACTGACCGATGTGGAGTCAAAGGCAAACTGAAGGCGGAGCAACTACTCATCTTGGCGGAATTGGTTGAAGGAAATAATGATGCAACTCTTGAAGAACTCCGTTATTTACTTTATGGGAAAATTGGATTTTCCGTTAGTAGAGCAACAATAGGAAGAATGATAAAACTCTTAAACATTACTGTCAAAAAAAAACTCTCTTCCCTTCAGGTAAAGGGACTGAGCGAGTTCAAATCCTGCGATGTGAGTTCTGGAAAACAATTAAAAAGTAAGGTTTGAAAGACTTAATATTCATTGACGAATCGGGAGTTAATTTGGCAATGGTTAGGTTATATGCTAGGTATGCAAAAAGGTGAAAGAGCCAAGGGGCCTAAACCAACTAAACGTGGCAAAAATGTCTCAATAATTGGAGCTATGTCAGTCAATGAAATTTTGACATCGGTTAATCTAATAGGCGGAACTGATGCAATTACATTTGAAGCTTTTATTATCATAAAACTCGTACCACAACTCTGGAAAACGGTTTGTGTGGTGATGGATAATTGTCCTATTCACCTGGGAGAAGAAGTCAAAAAAGCGATTGAAAAGAAGGGGCAAAATTAATATACTTATCACCTTATTCACCAGATTTTTCACCAATTGAGAATCTGTGGTCAAAACTTAAAATCATTCTCCGTTCTATCAAGACTAATAATTATCAAGAGTTAGGAAAAGCCATAGAGTTTGCGTTCGGACAAGTTACATCGTCAAATATTTTTAACTGGTTTACACACTGCTGTTATTGTACCTCATCTTTCTGAGAAAGGCTATATTTTTCACGAGGTTAAAATTTTCATCTCATAAACTCTTTTTTACATTCCTTTGCAATGCTTCAAGTATTAGCACTGGATGGCTTTTTTCTTGAAACTGTGTAGCGAGTTGTAAACAAAAATGGGCTTTATACACTTTTTCTAAAACTAGCTGATTCTTTACATAATCTTTAAAAATCCTCACTAGACAGGCAGGGTGTAGGAGGATATACTGAGAAAAGTATGTTCACTGAAGCACCCAGGTAGTTAAAACACGAAACTGTATTGTGGGTTATAATAGTTTGAGTTGTAGTTTAATATAAAGCGGGAAGGGCATCATAAATGAAAACAGTTAATTTATTGAATGTCTCGATAGATAACTTTTCAATCACAGAGTTGTTTGAAAAACTCGACTGCGAAGGCGGTGTTGTATTTACGCCAAATGTAGACCACTTGATTAAGTTGCAGTATGACCGCGACTTCTATGAAGCTTACAATAAATCGAGTTATAGAGTCTGCGACAGTCAAATATTGATGTATGCCTCGAAGTTTTTGGGTACTCCTCTCAAAGAAAAAATTTCAGGTTCGGATTTGTTTCCGGCATTTTATATGTATCACAAAGATAACGAGAAGATTAAAATATTTTTGCTAGGAGCTGCTGAAGGTATTGCTAGGAAAGCCCAAGAAAAAATTAACCAAAAAATTGGTAGAGAAATAGTGGTAGAAGCACTTTCTCCTTCTTTTGGCTTTGAAAAAAATGAGGAAGAATGTGAAACAATAATTGACGCGATCAATAAATCAGGAGCGACAGTTCTGGCAATAGGGGTGGGGTCCCCCAAGCAAGAGAAGTGGCTGGTTAAATACAGGAGCAAATTTACACACGTCAAAATTTTCTTAGGGATAGGTGCAACCATTGATTTTGAAGCTGGTTCCAAAGCCAGAGCTCCCAAATGGATGAGCGAAGTCGGCATAGAATGGGCGTACCGACTGTTAAGTGAACCGAGAAGGTTGTGGAAAAGATATTTGATTGAAGGTTTGCCTTTTTTCCGATTAATCTTAGAACAAAAATTAGGGTTTTATAAAATGCCTTTCATGGAGAGCAAAACCAGCAATCTAAAATGGGAAGGTGGCTCTTAAAAAGGGCAGCGACAAATCTCTAGCGTAAATTAAGCTGAATATCAGAGAAAGTGCGTTTGACTTCCAGGTAAGACTGATGCCATCTGTGGATAGTCCGATCGCACTTTCTCTCAAAATAATTCATTTTTGCTTTCAAGTCCAGGTAAAATCGGAAAGAAACATTTTGTGGAAAATCCTAATTAGGGATGCAACCGATGAATCTGCCTTCTTTCTTGTGGTTGTGGAAAATAGCGGCTTGGTCAATGGGTGTTTCCCTGTTGGCTTACCTGTTGCTGGCCGTTACTGGAACGTGGATGTTTGCCGCTAGGAGTACCAAACAACCGCGCCCAAAATGGCTGCGTCCCTTTCATTTAGCCACTGGTGCGGGGATGGCGACTTTGGTAATTTTACTGCTGGGAATTGGCGTAGTCGGTACGCTAGGATACTACGGGAATTTGGGTCACTCGGCTCATTTACCGGCGGGGTTAGCGGTTGTGGCTTTGGTGTTGGTTTCTGTTGGAAGCGGGCTACAAATTGGCCCTAAACATCCTTGGGCGCGCCCCCTCCATATCGGCACTAATTTGGCTTTGTTTGGGGGATTTGTGACTGTGTTGCTCACAGGATGGACGATAGTACAAAAGTATTTGCCGAAAGTTTGAAACCTGTCTATTTGACCTCAAACTATACCAAATGTGTCAGGGAAACCATTTATGTAAGGTGCGCCACAGCGCACCCTAGGCTTAATTTTTTTGCGTGAGTCCGCTTTTTGTGATGAATTCTAAAATATGCTGCGCGGTAGTCTGTGGCTTTTCTAAGTGGGGAACGTGCCCGCAGTCGGGTATCCAAATTAGTTGAGAATTTGCGATCGCCCTTGCAAACTTTTCCGCATCCGCCGTCCCCAAAATCCGGTCTTGTTTTCCCCACAAAATCAGCGTCTGCTGCTGAATTTGCGATAATTTTTCCCCAAAACCTCCATAACCGCCGCTTTTGGTAAACGCAATTAAAGCTTGATTCCAGTTGGGCATTTCTAAGTGTAAAGCAGCACAAGTTTGAGCGTCTTGAGAAGCCAAATTTTTATCGAAATAAGCATTGACGCTAATTCGCTGGCGAATTTTGGGATTGCGTAAAAATGAAGTTGCTAGATATCCTAAAGGAGGAATTAAAAACTTTCCCTTATTAGAACTGATGGCAAAACCTGCGCTATCTATTAACACTAATTGTTTCACAGCTTCGGGATAATTGAGAGTGAAATCAATTGCTGCTGCACCTCCCATTGAAGCACCGACTAAGATTACAGGCTGCGAAATTAGCGTTTTCCAAAAATAGTAAAGATGACTTTCAATTGCCCTCGCGCTGAAGGCCAAACCTGGCGATCTTTCTGTAAATCCGAAACCCAACAAATCAACCGCCCAAGTTTCATTTTCGGCAGCCAGCAGCGGCAACAGGCGACGGAATTCAAACAAGGAACTGTCGAAGCCGTGAATTAGCAAAATTGGTGTGTTGCCGCTGCCTTGGCGCACGTAGGTTGTGGCAATTGGCCCAGAAGATAGGGGAGTAGTAATTGCCTCTCGTTGAATGCTTTGGGCTAAGGCAATTGAGGTAGATTCTGTGAGTTGTGCGATCGATTTTGGGAGAAAACTTGCTGGCATAATTCTTGATAAATTGTGAATCGGTAGGGGCGGTGCCACTGTGTTCGCCCTAACATTTAAGTATATATGCTTGCTCGATCGCTATTTGAGGAGTTGGGGCCAGTCATTAAAATTCGATCGATACTCAGTAGACCTCTTGCGAAAGTCTCAGGCGATATCTAATTTAGTCTTTAAAGAAAGTTCATAATTATAAATACCAGCGATCAAATTAAATCTTAATCCGAAGCGCCTTCTTCGATTCCGATATCTGGATGAAAGTATTCTAAATATATTTAAACTTCGATGTATATTTTCAATAATAATTCTTTCTTTTGCCAGTTGGCGATTTAAAACTTTTTCTGCTTGAGTCAGTTCTTTATTCTTGGTTTTTTTGATAGGGGTTATACTATTATTATGAATCTTTTTGATTCCTTGATAACCTTTATCACCTAAAAGTTCAAGTTCTTTATTCATCCCCATCTTGCTTTTTTTAAACAAACTAAAATCATGCGTTTTTCCGTTACTAAAAGCTGTACATATTATTTCGGTACTTTTTGTGTTGGCTAAAACTTGCGATTTTATTGTATGATATTTTTGCTTGCCACTATAATATTTCTTTTGCTTTTTTTTGGGACGCTCTATTTCATGCTCTGACACATCCACCGCTACAGTTTCTATCTCATTTTGACTTTGATAAAATTTTTTTTCCAGGTAATTTAAATAAACCTGAATTTATTAAAGCTTTCTCAGTTCTAATTACAATTCGATAAGCATTTGATTCATTAATACCCCATTTAATTCCCCGATGAAAAAAAGTAGGATATTCTCGCAAATAGGATAATGTCATTAAGATTTGGTCTTCTACGCACAATTTGGCGTTGCACATATATGGTATGATATACAGGGAATGTGTATCAAATTAAAATATGATTTGTCCTGAATGTCAGTCCA
>NZ_JAUBUG010000197.1:0-1031 GCF_036705345.1 Microcoleus sp. B3-D2 | reverse complement strand
CTCGATCGAATAAGGTTTCATTTTTTTCGCTTATCTACTCAATACAGTGTATCATATATACATGGAATCTGCTGTATAAGCACAAGCCCATAAACCCGGTGGATAGCATCACGCTAAAGATTCAATCAATATGCAATCGGAACGAAGTAACCTAACTAATTATCTCTGGAAAGGTCGATAACCAGTAAGTAGCTAACGAATGATAGTTAGGGGCGGGATTGTATCGGAAGCGAAAGCCTCATTGTAATATTGAGGATATGCTGACAGATACACGGTAATTTCAAAGATAGAGTCCTAGTAGCAATATATGTCTAATACGCAGAACAATCTGACGGTGGAATGGAAAGACCTTAATTGGCGAAAGTTAGAAAAGGTTACTTTTAAGTTGCAAAAACGAATCTATCAAGCGAGTGAACGTGGTGATGTTAAAGCAGTTCGTAAACTTCAAAAGACCCTGATTAGGTCTTGGTCTGCAAAGTGTATTGCGGTTCGTAGGGTAACACAAGATAACCAAGGGAAAAATACGGCTGGTGTGGATGGCATTAAATCGTTAACCCCAATGCAACGTATTAACCTGGTAGGCAAGTTAAAGTTAACTGGAAAGGCAAAACCCACTCGTAGGGTAATGATTCCTAAACCTGGTACAACTGAAACTAGACCATTAGGTATCCCAACGATAAACGACCGCGCACTGCAAGCGTTAGTTAAACTAGCGTTAGAACCTAAGTGGGAGGCCAAATTCGAGCCAAACTCATACGGTTTTCGACCAGGACGTTCCTGTCACGATGCGCTCCAAGCAATATTTGGCAGCATTAGACTAAAAGCTAAATACGTGCTTGATGCTGATATTGCCAAATGTTTCGACCGTATCGACCACAAAGCGTTGCTCTCCAAAATAAACACATACCCCATGTTGAGTCGTCAATTAAAGAACTGGCTCAAAGCAGGGTACTGTGCAGGGCTATTTCATTCTGAACAAGATTTTGAGTGTGTTAAGATTAAAGCCAGCACTTCGTTGTGCTTGAGCCATG
>NZ_JAUBUG010000122.1:0-10148 GCF_036705345.1 Microcoleus sp. B3-D2 | reverse complement strand
CCCTAATTATGAAATGGAACCGAAAAATAAAAAATAAAGGTAACTTGGTTAATGCAGTTTAGATGTCGAACAGCTTACTACTCAGACGAAATTACTGATTTAATGCGAAAACATCATCAGTCTTTATCTGAAAAAGACCAAAGAAAATATGCAGCGATAGAAGCCGTAAAACTTGGACATGGTGGAATTATTTACATAGCCCGAGTTTTGGGAGTAGACAGGAATACAATAGCCAAGGGAATTAAGGAGTTAAAAAGTGAATCCGACACTACTTGTAATCAACAGAGAATTCGCCGACGTGGAGGAGGAAGAAAAACTAGGGAGTCTGAGATACCTGATTTAAATGAGCATTTTTTAGAAGTCTTAAAAAACCACACAGCCGGAGAGCCAATGTCGGAAAAAATTAAATGGACAAATCTTACCCAGCAACAAATAGTTGAAGGTCTGAAGCCTCAGGAAATAATAGTCAGTACAACAGTTGTTCAAAAACTGTTAAAAAAACATGGATATGTGAAACGCCAAGCTCAAAAAAAACAAACAACCGGAGTAACCAAGAATCGTAATGAACAATTTGAAAATCTTGCCAGAATTACCACCGAGTATGAGTTACAGGGAAATTCGATTGTTAGTATGGACACGAAAAAGAAGGAATTTAGTGGAAATCTCTATCGAGCAGGAAGTCTATATACTACGGAAGCTATTACGACATTTGACCATGATTTTTGGAGTTTGGCTGAAGGAAAAGTAGTACCTCATGGAATTTATGATCTGCAACATAACCGAGGATATTTAAACCTGGGAATCAGTAAAGACACGAGTGAATTTGCTTGTAAATCGATTAAATTATGGTGGGTTAATTACGGAAAATTTATCTACCCTCAAGCCGATTCAATTTTGATAAAATGCGATGGTGGTGGCAGTAAGAATTCCAATCATCATATCTTTAAATCGGATTTACAAAAATTAGTTGACGAGCTAGGGATAGAAATTAGAATCGCACACTATCCCCCCTATACATCGAAGTATAATCCGATTGAACATCGTTTGTTTCCTCACGTAACCAGAGCCTGTCAAGGAGTAATTTTTACCAGTCTTGAGTTAGTGAAAAAACTCATGGCAAAAACTCATACTAAAACCGGGCTTTCTGTGGTAGTAAATGTGAGCGATAAAATTTATGAAACTGGTCGAAAAGTAGCTAAGGGATTTAAAGAAAAAATGAAAATTATTTTTGATGAATATCTACCAAAATGGAATTATCGTGCTGTTCCGACTATTTAGCAGACGCTAAAGTTATTAACTTTTAATTCCTTAGGGAAAAAATGCAAGCCCAAACTCAAAGCCTGCCCTGGGCCGATTTAATTAACAATCGCGAGGGCGGCTTCGACGCCGCAATCGAAGCCCAGCTCGTAGAGTTGCGACGGTCGCACTTCTACGGCAATACACCAACTTCAACTGCGGCGCGATCGGCGGCTTGGCCACAACAAACTTTTAACCAATAACGCTATAATTTTAGATTGAAAATTCAATTAAAACAAACAGAGATCTTAGGGTCAACTTTCTCTGTTCTCTCAAGCAAGTTAACTGTGTGGAGGTTCAAGCACTCTCCATACGGAGGTTAGAGAGTCATCTTAAGGTAAACTGCACAAATAGGCACAATTGTCTACATCATCAAAAAATTGCACAAATAATGGTTGAGTCAATCACTAAGCCAATGGTTTCTGCTACAGAAGCAGACTGGAGCCGCGAACAAGCTGGCAAGTGGTGGGAGCCTAGTCGCCAACTGCTCAAATCTATCCGCAACTATCAAAAGTGGCAGCAGCAGGGTGGGATTTTGGGCTATTTCTTATGCCGTTTGAACATCATTCAGTATCGATTCTGGACCGTTGTAACTGCAACAGACATCCCTTTAAACTGCCAAATACAAGGAGGACTGCTGTTGCCTCATCCTAATGGCATTGTGATTCACCCAAGTGCATCCATTGGCCCTAACTGTCTGATTCTTCAACAGGTGACAATTGTTGCTGATGTCAAAATCGGCGGTCACGTCGATATTGGTGCAGGAGCGAAAATTATTCGCTCCGTAACGATCGGCGATCATGCTTTGATTGGTGCCAATGCTGTGGTGATTTGTGACGTGCCACCAGGTGCAACCGCAGTAGGAATACCGGCAAAAATAATCGAAAAAAAAACACAGGAAGTCTGAAAAATAGTAACCGTTCAGGGGCAGGGCGGTTTCATTCTCTAATTTTAGCTGCGCTAAAATTAGAGAATGGGACATCAGTATATGAGGCAATCGCCCGTATTTTTGCGATCGCTAATTTCTCGATATTATTTAACATTAAAATTAACCGTTTGCCTTGCTGATCAACGGTTTTGGCTATCGAATGCTTTAAATTATAGTGTTCGCCAACAGGTTAAATATCAAGTTCAAGCGAAGATAAGTATCAGATTGGATAAGCTGGAACACAACCATCGTTGTCCGGCTTTTACCGATCGAAAGCCTAATAATCTATAAATATTGAGGGCGATCGTACTTAAAATTGATAAATTAGTTACCGCTTTATAATCATGCCTCGGCCACATAAGTAGGTCGGCGCAAAAAAAACGAAGTATGTTAAAATAAGTAAAGAAAGAGAATACATCTACTGAGGTAACTCAATATATGGGCGCTAGATTAAGGGTATTCCTGACTCAACAACAAGACAAAACTCTATTAGAACTGAGAATTGCGGATGTTCCACAAAAAGTCAAAGATAGAGCAGAAGTAATTAGATTAAATGCACAGGGCTGGTACGTTGAAAAAATAGCTGCTCATTTTAACTGGACTCCACAAACAGTGAGAGAGGTTTTACATAAATGGTCGCATCTAGGCATGGAAGGGCTTTGGGAATCGCCTGGTCGAGGGGCAAAACCCAAGTGGAAAGAGTCAGATATAGAGTTTTTAAAAGAATGCCTCAAAAACGAACCACGTACATATAACAGTCTTCAATTAGTCCAGAAATTAGAAAAAGAACGTTCTGTTAAACTAAGTGCCGACCGATTAAGACGGATACTAAAAAAAAAGGTTTATTTGGAAATTCGCTTAGAAAAAGTCATAAAGGAAAACAAGACCCCATAGTACAAGAAACGAAGCAATCCGACTTAGATATGTTGCAATTAGAGGCAGCGGCGGGAGGAATTGACTTAAAATATTTAGATGAATCAGGATTTTGTGCGTGGAGTGAACCTGGTTATACTTATTACCAAATAGGTGAGCAAAAACGGTTGGAACAAACGAAACGGCGTGGTCGCAGACTAAGTATTGTCGGACTTCTTCAACAGGGAATCAGTTTTGTTTACGGTTTAGTCATTGGGGGTGTTGATCGAAAAGCTTATATCAAAATGATGGAACGAGAAGCCCAGGAAGCTGCTGAGATGGGACGACGGAGAGTAATCGTACAAGACAACGGCCCAATACACCGATGCAAAGAAGTCCAACAATTTTGGCCGCATTGGGAAAATCAAGGTTTATATATCTTCTTTTTGCCCAAGTATTGTTCGGAAATGAACCCCATTGAATTGGAGTGGCAACACATTAAAAAAGATGAAGTGGCTGCGACATTTGTTTGATGATGAGTTAGAACTCGCCTACGCCGTAATTCATGGAGTAGAAGTTAGAGGACAAAGGGGGAATTACACTACACAACGTCTTAAGTTTAACTCCAATTAGGTAACTTAATGTTTTGTTACATAGATTGGTTTTTTACCGCCTACCTACTTATCTTTTTTTACCACAAGTGGGTCAACGCCTTACCTTGTCTAGCTTCTAACGGGGTTGTCACCCCCCCAGGCCATCAAGCTTGATTGCTTGGATCACTTTTTGACGGAGGTCGTAACTGTAGGGTTTTGGCATGGGTTTCGCTCCGGCACAGCCGGAGCAAGATTAAGGGATACTTCCAGTCTAGGGCTTAACCGCCTTGGCGGTTACTATAAAACCGGGCTTTCTGTGGTAGTAAATGTGAGCGATAAAATTTATGAAACTGGTCGAAAAGTAGCTAAGGGATTTAAAGAAAAAATGAAAATTATTTTTGATGAATATCTACCAAAATGGAATTATCGTGCTGTTCCGACTATTTAGCAGACGCTAAAGTTATTAAATTTTCATTCCTAACACCGTTCCCGCTTTGATTTTACCTGGTAACAAGCGGTTGAATAAATCAACAAACTGGTAACCGAATGCTACTAAAATATGAACTAAGGAATTTTGGCGCGAGCGAAACGCGGTAGGAAATTTGGCGTTGCTGGATACAGGTATGAATTAAAGATTTCGCAATTGCTATAAACCCTCGGAGGGTGAGTTTTGTAAATTCCGATCAAAGGTGATTCATCCCGTGAATCAGCAACGCCGGAAATTTAATATTTGCGTTCAGGGGCCCCATCACTATCGGCCCACCCAATCCGAACATCAACGAAGGAAATTTGGCCGAGACTGGTGTTGGCTCGTACACAATGTCAATCTGGTGTTCGCTCACCAGCCGCCGGACAATGCGACGCTGTAAGACTTGGGTGTACAGGTGACTGAGCAGCCCAAAAGTAAATTCATTCACTCTTGCAGGGATAAATCGCCCGCAATTGTTAAGCAGCCGGTGCAGCCAAGTGTCGGCTACAAAGTGCATTCGATCGCGGTCTTCTGGAAACAGCCCTGTGAGTTCTGCTTGGGTGCGCGCATGCACCACTAACCAGGTCTCTATTTGGCGCGATCGAAGTATCCTGAAGTAGTTGATCGGCAGCAATGACTCGCCGCCGAATTTAGTTGAGGCCTTCTGAGCAACAATTAAAAGTCGCATAACTTGTTTTGGGTCCCCCTGGATTGATGCACTCTGAGATGAAATTTATTCTTTGGAATAACTAAGACGGGTTAGTTATTCCAAGTTTTTCCAAGCACTGAGCTAAAGTTTCTGCACTGCGGCCGTGGCTAAATTTGGCCATGATTTTTTTCCGGGATTCCTGACTGATGCTCAAAGCAAGTTCTGGATTTTGGAGGAGATTGGTGATCGCGTCTGCTAATTGCTCGGGGGCTTCAGGTTCTACAAGTAACCCATCAATGCCGTCATCTATAAGCTCCTTTACTCCTCCTGACCCTGTAACTACTACAGGCATCTCCATTGCCATCGCTTCCATGATCGCGACACCTAGAGGTTCGTGCCAACTGGCAAGGGCAAATACCTGTGCTTTTTCTAGGGACTCATTGACGGTATTTTCAGACACCGCACCGAGAAGGCTAACACAACTTTTCAAGCCAAGCTGTTCGATCAGCTTTTCTAACTCCAGGCGGTAGCCACTGCCACCCTGTTCGTCTTCTCCAGCAATTTGCAGCTCAACATTAAATCCTCGTTTTCTGAGTATATCTATCGCAGCAATCAAATCCGCATGACCTTTACATCTGTTGAGACGTCCGCAACTAAAAATGTGGCAAGCATCACTTCCATTCCATGCGGAATATGGTGTTTTTCTGTGGAAACGGGAGAGGTCAACCCCCATAGGAGCTATTTCAACCTTTTGAGGAAGATGACCCGCAAGGCATTTGTTCACTTCGTCATAAAGCTTTTTAGTAATGACTATTGCAAAGGCAGAAAAGTGCCATTTCTGTTCTTGGTTAGGGCCGTAGTCAGTTAGGGGGCCGTGCAGCGTCAGGCTATAGGATACTTTTGAGAGTAATGAGGCGAACATCGCTATACTGGCGGCATTGGCACAGGAATGAACGTGGATGTGCGACCAACCTTTTGTTCTTGCTAACCCTGCTAGTTTGCCAGCAACAAAAACCAATGCAAATAGCCGAACCTTTTGAGATAAGGATGTGTCACTCGCTTTGGCAATAACTGCGAGGCACTGCCACCATGCAGCGGGACCAGCTTTGAGAACCTCTAGGAATGAGTTAATAAAATCTTTCGCAGCAAAGGGAAATAGATAAACAGTATTTTTTTGAGCTTCTTCTGCCCATACGTGAGAAGCGATCGCTCTGGGGGGCGGTTGAGTCGATACTAAATCTGTTTCAATTCCAAGTTCTGCAAGAAATTGTCGCTCCCGCCAGAAAAAAATGTGTGTTTGTCCTGGAAATTGAGGAATAAAATATCCAATTTTTGCCTTCATTTCGTACCTGCTTTCTACTTTTTAACTCAACAATATCGCTCTACTATGTCGATGCACTAACACTTTTCTCACCGAGCATTTTTTCGTAAATCTCGAGGATTTTTATGGCTTTGTTTTCCCACGCAAATTCTCTGGCTCTTTCTATAGCCTTAGCTGACATAATTTCCCGCAGTTTATCATCTTCGACCAACATCTGAATTTTACTTGTCAACTCCTGAGTGAGATACTCTCTAGAAATCGGCTCTATCTTAAAACCAGTTTCTTCATTCACGTATTCACCAATACCCCCGTTATTGGCAACTATGCAGGGAAGTCCGCAAGCCATAGCTTCGATTACCACTGCGCCGCCAAACTCTCGGATCGAAGGGAAACAAAAAATATCTGCTTTCCTGTAATAATCCAGAGTTTCTGATTGATTTATCCATCCTGTAAAGCTGACTATTTCGCCTAAATTAAGATTCTTGACTCGGTTTTCCAAGTTATTTCTTTCCGAGCCATCTCCTACGATTGTTAAGCGTATTTTACTTTGAATTGCCTGGGCTAATTTCCCAATAGACTCTATGACAACATCGGCGCATTTGTAAGGCACTAATCTGCCCACAAAAAGTAAATTTATCTGGGACCCTTCTTCTTTTGCTGGTTTGGCAGACATTAAAAAATCCTGGGAAATCCCATTTTCGTAAAACAGCTCTATTCTTCTATCAGGGATAGCAAACAATTTTTTTAGCAAATTTAGAGTATATGTTGAACCTGCCAATACTTTATCTGCTTTCTTGTAAGTTTCTACATAACCTGGAATTAATGCTCGCCCAACTGCTCTCAAAAAGTTGAATTGAGCAAATTCTTGTCTGGCTGTTTCTTGAAAGCCTGGTGGAAAGGGAATGCCCCCATTCACAGGCCCTAGAATAAAAGGAGTCTGCTGACACACACTGACTACCTTAAACGGATATCGCGGCATCATAGGGGTAATTGCATGAACTATGTCATAATCTCCGTTGAGGATTTTTGCTTGAAATTTTTTATAGACTTGCTGATTAAATTCTTCATAAATTGGGTAGCTCAAGGCATTATAAAGAGGCCAATTTACTCGCCCGTTTGCCGTAATTTTGGCGACTATTTTATAATATTGTTTAGCTAACTTTCCTTCTTCCATGTAGAAAACTTTTTCGTATTTAGGGTGTTTTTCAAGAGCTGGTTTATTTCTAATATGGGTAACCAGTGTCGCATCAACTAAATTGTTAATCTCTTGAAAATAATTGTAGCCCTCCAAAGGTACAGATGCCCAGTCAGGATTGCACTGCTCTACAATTAGTAAAACTTTTAATTTTTTCTTAATCATTTGTTTGCTACCTGTGTTTGTGAGTTAATTTTGAATTCTTGTATGAGGGAGCTAGGCTTGGGGAGTAATTCTAGCTGGCTGAATTAATAGAGTTTGTTGTTTTGTATTCGATTAGCTTGCTCTGCTGTCCCAGCAATCGGCGCTGGTGAAACTGGATTTGACCTTGTAGCTGGGGAAATTTGGCTAATACACATGACAAAGCGTAGATGGCTGCGTCTTGAGTTGTGAGAGCCCGATGCTTTATATAATAGTTATAGGTGCGATAGGTTGCTAAGGGGTAGCCACTCAATAGTAACAAGCTCCAGCCTTTTGTCGGCCATGTCATTGCCAAGGCTAGGGCTGGCAAGACTAAGCCCCAAAACCAGGTGCTGCGGGTTTCTTTGACCCAATGGCGCTCTGGTTCGCTTCCGTGCATCCAGGAGCCTTCGGCATAGGCGTGACCCGCTCTTTGAGCCCGCTTCCACCACTGAGCGAAACTGGTCATTTGCGCGTCGTGCAGGGTCATTTCTGCCTCTAAGCGAAGAATTTTCCAACCTTTCTGGCGGAGTCGCAAGCACAGTTCGGGTTCTTCGCCGGCTATGAGTGCGGGATTGAAACCTTCGACTTGCTGAAATGCGGTGGCGCGCATCATGGAGTCGCCACCGCAGGCTTTGGCTTCGCCGATGGGGGTATCCCACTCGATGTCGCACAATTGGTTGTAGATGCTTGCTTCGGGGTATCGTTCGCGCCTGCGCCCGCATACTGCTGCTACCTCGGGTTTGGCGGCGAGTTCGTTGTAGGCCCGATCAATCCATCCATCAACTACTTCGCAGTCACCGTCCACAAATTGGACAAATTCGATGTCTGGCGCTAGTTCCAGCAAGCGGGCAAAGCCTTCGTTTCTGGCGCGTGCTGCGGTAAACGGTATAGATAAGTCTAGTTCTACTGTATTGGCTCCGATCGAGCGGGCTAACTCTAAGCTACCGTCTGTTGAGCCAGAATCGACATAGACGACCCAGGCAACTTGCCTGATCGCCTGCCTTAAGCACTGGCGAAGCCGTGAGCCTTCATTGCGTCCGATCGCCACTAATCCAACTTGTTTCAAGTCTTACCTCTTAAATTCGACTACTGAGCTGTTATTTTAATATTTTAGTGACACTCAAGGTAAGTTCACAATATTTTTAGATGGTAACTTCTATGGAGCTGCGGTTTTTGGTGTTAAACTGCCTGTAGCTTATGCTCTATTAAGCCACACCCATCATTTTGAGTAGAGCTTGGTCAAAAATGCTGAATTTAAGTTCTTTGTGAACAAAGAACTGTACCGACCGGGCAGTCAGCCATACATTTTTTTCACTCTGCGAACAGTGGAATTACCCTGACTCTCAAGTCCGCATGGTTGTTCCCAATTGCGATCCATCATGTCGCAGACCGAATCTTGTGGAAGCTGTACCCAGATACCTCAAATGGCTGTATTACCGAAGCGCTGACGGGCCTAGAGATTTTACAGAAAAGCGTTTCCTCAGAGATATCAAGGATTTTGATGCAATTTATTTGTAGGTGCGATTCGTTGAGACTGTTGGCGAATATCTAAGGGGTTTGACCCCTCAGACATCGCCGTCCTGAATAGGCAGAATGATGGTGTAATGAAACACCATATTAAATAATTTATTATGACTCTTCACCTCCGCGACTGGTCATCGATTCCAGAAATGACCGCTTCTATAGCACCAACCTCATTTCCCAAAGGAAACCCATATATGAAAATGCGCGATGAACTCGGAGTGTTGTACTGTGATAGTGACTTTGTAACCTTGTTTCGAGCCGACTGCGGTCAAAGTGCGTTATCACCTGGACAATTAGCATTAATCAGTGTGATGCAATTTGCCGAGGGATTGACTGACAGACAAGCAGCAGAAGCGGTCAGAAGTCGTATAGATTGGAAGTATGCTTTGGGACTAGAAATTACTGATAGCGGTTTTGATTATTCAGTTTTAAGTGAAGGGAGAAGTCGATTAATTACTTCGGGACGTGAAAGTGAATTACTTGATAAAATGCTAGCACATTTTCAAGATCGGGGAGGGCTCAAAGCCAGGGAAAAAGCCAGAACTGATTCAACCCATGTCATCGGAGCCATTCGCAAACTGAACCGCCTAGAATGCGTTGGAGAAACTTTACGTCATGTTTTAAATCAGTTAGCCACTGTTGCTGATGAATGGTTATTAACAGTAGTTAATCAGGATTGGTCCCTACGTTATGGCACGAGATTTGAGCAATACCGTCTACCAAAATCTCAAACAGAAAAAGAAAGCTTGGCATTGACTATTGGCCGTGATGGTCATCTGTTATTGTCAGCTTTATATGACCCGTTAAGTCCTGAATGGTTGCGGCAGCTCAAAGCGGTAGAAATTTTACGCTGTGTGTGGATACAGCAATATGGGTGGTGCAAAGGCAAGGTTTATTGGCGAGAAGCCGATAATTTACCGCCCCACAAGCAGTTAATTACTTCCCCCTATGATACCGAAGCTCGCAATCGGACAAAAAGAGATACCAATTGGACAGGTTATACAGTACATATTACGTAAGGATTCAGGTCAGGGGGTATTGACAAAGATGATACAGGAGGAAGATTATTAGAATTATGAAAAAAGAGCAGCCTCTCAAACTAGACAGTGAAATATTGAACCAGTTGGCTCCCTCGCAA
>NZ_JAUBUG010000121.1:0-10881 GCF_036705345.1 Microcoleus sp. B3-D2 | reverse complement strand
ATTATGTGTCGCTGAACTTGAATCATTCCTCAATTGCTATCGTGATTTTTCTTAACTTATTCAGCAAGCCCTATTTAATAATGGGAATAGTGGCAAAATTTAAATTTATGTTACCACTCCCATTATCTAAAATATACCCCAAAAATCAACTTAAATCAATAGGTAAAAACTCTTTTTTTTGCGCCGCGATTTGAAAGTGTGAAAGCAGCACGATCGATGCAACAAAACAGGGCGAATAAAGCTTTGTTGGCCACCCTAGATTGTGTGGCGTTTGCCGGAATCACGAGACGAAAGAGAGCAACTTCTGGCATTTCTGGCTTAAGGGGGATGCGAAAAGAATCGAGACTAAGTTAAACACAAGATCGATCGCAAATTGGAGCCTTAAATTTGTAGGCTTTAGCTGACTGCCTGCGGGCGCCAAAAATTCGGCTAGTCGGAATTTAGCTAAAATAAAAGAAAAAGCAGGACTCGCGTGCCATCATTTCATGAAACAATCGCTGACTCGCCAAATCACCGCAGGTATTGGAATGGCCGTGGGGCTGCTGATTTTTAATGCGGCTACTTCCTACCGCAACACTCTCAAGTTAGTCGAAAACGAACGCTGGGTGAACCACACTCACCAAGTTTTAACCGAACTCGAAGCCACGCTTTCCACCTTAAAAGATGCTGAAACCGGACAGCGCGGTTATTTGCTGACGGGAGAAGAACGGTATTTAGAACCGTATCACAGCGCGATCGCCCGCATCAACGAGCAAGTAGTCGGATTGCAGCAGCTAACGGCTGACAATAAGCGGCAGCAACAGCGCCTTCGCGATTTGAAAATTGCGATCGACTCTAAATTAGCCGACCTTGAAAGAACCCTCAATGTGCGACGCAAACAAAACTTAGCAGCAGCCGTGCGGCAAATAAAAACTGGTAGGGGAAAGCAACTCATGGGGGACATTCGGCAGCAGATAGCCGCCATGACTGCCGAAGAAACTCAGCTATTGCAGCAGCGCGCCCGAGAATCTCAAAGGAGCGCTAATTTGACCATTCTGAGTTTTACCGTTGCGAGTTTAGTAAATTTCCTGTTGATGCTGTTGGTTTACTATTTTGTGAAGCGCGATCGAACTTTGCGCGACAATGCCGAAATCAAGCAAAATCAACTGTTAGACCAGCTAGAACACGATCGCCACTCCTTAGAATTAACCGAAGAACGTTTCCGCCGCGCCATTCTCGACGCCCCGCTGCCAATTATGCTGCACGCTGAAAACGGAGAAGTTTTGCAAGTTAACTCGGCTTGGACAGAATTCTCAGGCTACCAACACTCAGAAATTCCCACAATTGAAGATTGGACAGAAAAAGCTTACCACAGTCGCCAATCGGTAGTGCAAGCAGATATCGATCGGCTGCATCAATTAAACGCGCGGATTTCTGAAGGCGAATATATGATTTCCACAGCCAGCGGCGAAACTCGAATTTGGGACTTTTATTCCGCGCCTTTAGGCAAGCTTTGCGACGGCAGAAGTTTAGTAATTAGTACCGCCATTGACGTAACTGCGCGCAAACAAGCAGAAGCAGAAATTCGGATGCTCAACGCTACCTTAGAACGGCGAGTAGAGATCCGCACCCATCAACTTCAAGCAGCTAACGAAGAATTAGAAGCTTTCGCCTATACCGTTGCTCACGATTTGCGTGCTCCTCTGCGGGGAATGCAGGGATTGGCTGAAGCTTTATTAGAAGATTACCGTCACATCCTCGACGAACTCGGTCAAGAATACGCCCAGCAAATTGTTAATTCTGGGCAACAACTAGAAGAATTAATCGAAGATTTGCTAGCTTACAGCCGCCTGAGCCGCACTGATTTATCGCTGCAAGTTTTGGACTTAGAATCTGCTGTGGCCGAGGCAATTGCTATGGTAAAAGCTGACGCTAAATCCAGACACGCTCAAATCAGTGTTCGAGCGCCCTTGCCTGCGGTAATTGCCCACCGCGTTACTTTAGTTCAAGTAATCGCCAATCTGCTCACTAATGCTATAAAATTTGTGGAAGGCGCACCGCCCCAAGTGCTGATCTGGGGTGAGGAAATAGAGCTGCCTCAAGAGGGAGAGACAGACAGCGAAACAGGGGGAGAATTGGAAAGGCAAACTGTGGGACAGTGGGAACATTCCCAGTTACTTATGGTCAGCCCTCTATTGCCAGTCCCCATCATCCGTCTGTGGGTAGAAGACAATGGTATCGGTATTGCTCAAGAACATCAAAAACGCATTTTTCGGGTTTTTGAACGGCTCCACGGTATCGAATCTTACCCCGGAACTGGTATAGGATTAGCTATTGTAAAAAAAGGAGTCGATCGCATGGGCGGTCAAGTTGGAGTGGAATCTCAAGTAGGACAAGGCAGTCGATTTTGGATAGAACTGAGGAAGCATGACCCAAACGCAGACGATTTTGCTGGTGGAAGATAACCCCGTTGATATTCTATTGATGCAGCGGGCATTTCGCAATGAGACTTTTGCTAATACTTCGCTGCAAATTGTCCGAGATGGAGATGCAGCGGTTTTTTATTTAAATGGGGACGGAGAATACAGCGATCGCGATCGCTATCCTTTACCTGCGATAATTTTACTAGACTTGAAATTGCCCAGGCGCTCCGGTCACGAGGTTCTAATTTGGCTGAGGCAGCAGCCGGAACTAAAACGCTTGCCGGTGGTTATGCTTACTTCTTCTAGGCAAACACCTGATGTCAAGCGAGCTTACGATTTAGGGGTAAATTCTTATTTAGTTAAACCAGTCGGGTTTGCTTCTTTATTAGAAATGATGCAGAGTTTTAACGAGTATTGGCTCAACTATACCGAACTGCCGGAATCTAGAGAAGTTTCTGGTTTGTAGTGGCCGTTTTCCCCGGTTTTTCTTCCTCGTTTTCTCGTTACCAGGCTGTTTATCGTAACGAGTGAATTAAGTTTTTACTGAGGAAGCCCGTCATTTTTTATTTTAAAAGGGCAACATCCAACATTTTTATTAGGAGTGATCGATCGGCACTCTAGCTAACAGCCCAATTATAGATTGTTAAAGTGGTACACATTCTGGTAATTGACGACAACCCAACGGATCGGCTGCTTGTCAAACGCGAGTTAGAGCGGCAATTCTCGCAAGTGCAAATAACGGAAATTTCCGACGATACATTATTGGCGAAAGCACTGAATCGAGACGGATTCCATCTGGTAATTACCGACTACCAACTACGCTGGACGAACGGTATAGATGTGCTTAAAACTATTAAAGCCCGTTATCCAGAATGCCCGATTGTAATGTTTACGAATACTGGCAACGAAGAAATTGCTGTAGAGGCGATGAAAGCCGGATTGGACGACTACATTATCAAGTCGCCGAAGCACTACGTCCGCCTTTGCGTTGCGGTTCGCGGCGTACTCGATAGACTTGCCGCCTGGGAACGAGTCGCCCGACTAGAAAATCAACTTAATTCTCTGCTAGAACGCTTAAATGTCGGAGTTTTTCGAGCGACTTCCGAGGGGAAGCTTTTGGAAAGCAATCAAGCTTTCTTGCGCTTGTTTGATGCCAGCAATTTAGCAGATGTCCAAGGGATTTATCTGCAGCAATTATTTTTGCAACCGGTAGATTCAGGGGAGTCTCGGTGTCAAACTCTGGAAATTACATTTCCTTTGGCAGACGGTCGAGTAAAATGGATTCGGTTTACTCAATATCTCTACCGCGCAGAAGGTGAAAGTACCATTGAGGGATTGGTGGAAGATATTACGGAACTCAAGCAAGCTGAACTTGCTTTGCGCGAATTTAATGAAACTTTGGAAGAGCGGGTGAGAGAGCGTACTGCTGAGTTACAAGAAGTTAACGCACAGCTCGAATCGTTTACCTATTCAGTTTCTCACGACTTGCGCGCTCCTCTGCGGGGAATTTCGTTTTTTGCTGAAACGTTGCTCCAAGATAGAACCAGCGAGTTGGATGCTACGGCCCAGGATTACTTGTATCGGATTAATGACGCTGCAAGTCTGATGAATACTTTAATCGAAAATTTGCTAGAGTACAGCCGCCTCAGCAAAGCTAACTTGCCGCTAAAAGCAGTCTCTCTTAATTTAATTGTGGCTGGCTCGATCGCGCAACTAGATGCTGAAATTGCCCAAAAACAAGCTCGGATAACGGTTGTTGAACCGCTACCTACGGTGTTGGCCCATCCTGGTACGCTGCTGCAAGTCTTGGTTAACTTGCTCTCCAATGCTATTAAGTTCGTGCAGCCTGGGATAGAGCCGCAGGTGCGAGTTTATGCAGAAGCTGAGAAGGAATATATCTATCTTTGGGTAGAAGACAACGGCATTAGTATTGAAGAAAAATTTCAAGAGAGAATTTTTGGGTTGTTCGATCGCCTGCACGGTCAAGAAGTGTATCCGGGGACGGGAATTGGGCTGGCGATCGCTCGCAAAGGAGTCGATCGGATGGGGGGTGCGATCGGGGTGAAATCGACTTTGGGAATCGGTACCCGCTTCTGGGTAAAATTACGCAAGTGCGAGAGTTGAGAAGCAAGTTCGGCAACGCGCAGTGAATCGGGATTTAAAAAAAGATGAGGTTCTACGCAAGAGGGTTTTAACAGCAATATTCTGCTGTAGCTCAAAAAATCAATCAACCCGCTGGTTCACACCCGAAGACAGAATAAACAATTAGTATAATGATAGTTAAGTAATCTCTTGCACCGTTCCCGGCTGAGCAGGCTTTCCGATCTGTTTTACAACAACTTACTTAATTAATTTGCTTGTGGGCACGCCCGTAAAAGGCGGGTTGAGGATATTACAATCTGTAAAATATAATAAAATACAAGCAAGTACAATAAAATTATTGGCAAGTCTAATTAACCCACCAAGTACATATTTAAATTGTCGAGATTGCTCAATAACATATTGTTAGATTTAAGAATGTTTGCGCTCATACAAAAACTAAAAGGCTAATGCTGTCTATTCTATTAATCGACGACAACCCGAACGATCGCCTGATGATCGAGCGAGAACTGAGGAAAAATTTTCCCGATTTAGCAATTAAATCGGTTATTGATATCCAAACTCTCGAACAAATCCTGGCAGTCGGGGGTTTTGATATAGTCATTACCGACTACCAACTGCACTGGAGTGACGGATTAACTATTCTCCACAAAGTTCACAGCCGCTACCCGAATTGTCCGGTAATTATGTGTACTGACAGCGGCAGCGAACAAGTGGCAGTCGAAGCTATGAAAGCCGGTTTGAGCGATTACGTGTTCAAAGGGCGGCACTTCAAGCGGCTGGCGGGGGCCGTGGGCGAAAGCTTGAAAAATCAGCAGTTGCGCGAGAACTACGCGAAAACGTCGGCGCAGTTGGCAATTTCGGAGGAAAGGCTGAGATTGGCGATCGAAGCCTCGAAAATGGGAACTTGGGATTGGAATGTATTAACTGGCGAGGTCGTTTGGTCGGAGGGACACGAACTGTTATTCGGGTTGGAAAAAGGCAGTTTTCTGGGAACTTACGAAGCGTTTTTTGCCTGCATTCACCCGGATGACCAGGCATCGATCGCCGGCGCTGTTACCTTTGCTTTAGAAAAGAAAATAGAATACAAGTACGAATTTAGAGTCCTTTGGCCCGACGGCAGCTTGCACTGGATCTCGGGTAGGGGCAAGTTTTTTGATGATGATACAGGTAAATCGGTGCGCTCGATCGGCGTGGTTTGGGATATTACGGATCGCAAATTATCGGAAGCCCGGGTGCAAGAAAGCGAGGAAAATTTGCGCTTTGCTCTAGAAGCAGCTAACACGATCGCTTTTACCTGGGATGTGGCCTCGGGGGAAGTCCGCCGTTCGTCTAATGCCGAAACGCAGATGGGTTTGGGGCCAGATAGCACCTATGGTACTTTTGAGCAAAAGAAGAATGCGGTGCATCCAGAAGACCGAGAAAGGTTTTTGGCAGATGTGGATGCCGCATTCAGGGGCACGGGAGTTTACGAGTCGGAATACCGCAAAGTGCGACCCGACGGCTCAGTGATTTGGCTTCACGACAAAGGGCGAGTGGTTTTTGACGCATCCGGTACACCCCTTCGGCTGTCCGGCGTGGCGATCGACATTACGGATCGCAAACAGTTAGAATACGACCGCGCGCGCGCGTTGGCCCGGGAGCGGTCGTATTTGCGCCGCCTGCAAAAGTTAACCTCCGCGTCAGTTGCTATCAACTCCACGCTGTCGGTGGCAGAAATACTTCAGTTAGCAGCAGATAGCGCCCGCCAAATTCTCGAAGTCCACCAGGTAGCAGTCAACCTCGACCCTGCCGCCACCTGGGATGCGGGAATTAGCAAGTTTTCCATGTCAGAAAAATACGCCGCGTGGCAAGATTACTGCCAAGAGCCAGACGGTACGGGCATTTACCAGGAAGTTTGCCAGCACCAACAGGCGATGCGGATGACTCAAACCGAGTTAGAGGCTCACCCGGCATGGCGGAAGTTCGGCAAGGCTGCGGGGAAGCACCCGCCGATGCGGGGCTGGCTGGCTGTACCGCTGACTACTCGGGACGGCAGAAATCTGGGATTGATTCAGTTGTCGGACAAGTATGAGGGGGAGTTTGCCGAAGACGATGAAACTATTTTAATGCAGTTGGCTCAGGCGGTGTCGGGGGCGATCGATAATGCCCGACTTTACGAGGAATCTCAGCAGGCAAATCGCATGAAAGATGAGTTTTTGGCAACTCTTTCTCATGAGCTGCGATCGCCCTTAAACGCGATTTTGGGCTGGGCGCAACTGCTGCAGCAACGCAGTTTGAGTCCGGCTGCTACTGGGCGGGCTTTAGAAACGATCGAGCGAAATGCTAAATTGCAAACTCAATTGATTGATGATTTGCTGGATATTTCGCGAATTATTCGCGGCAAGTTGACTTTGAATCCTTGTGCGGTAAATTTGATTTCCCTGGTGGAAGGAGCGCTGAATACGGTGCGGTTGGCTGCCGATGCTAAGTCGCTCGATTTGCGGTTTGCAATAGGAGATTTGGGTTTAGAGACTGCTGAATTTTCCAAGCTTGGGAAGGTTTCTGGCAATCCTGAATCTGACTTAAATCCGAGATTTTGGGTATCAGGAGACCCTGGCCGCTTGCAGCAAGTAATTTGGAATTTGCTGACGAATGCGATTAAGTTTACGCCGCGCGGGGGGCGAGTTGAAATCCGGCTTTCGAGAGTTGATTCGGAGGTTGAGCTGGCTGTTACCGACACGGGAATTGGGGTTGCACCGAATTTTTTGCCTTACGTGTTTGACTCTTTCCGCCAAGCGGATGCTACGATTACTCGCAATTATAGCGGTTTGGGGCTGGGTCTGGCGATCGTGCGGCAGTTGGTGGAACTCCACGGCGGCACGGTTTGGGCCCAGAGTCCGGGACTGAATATGGGCTCGACTTTTACTTTCCGTCTCCCTGCGATGCAGGTAAATTCGATGCCAGAGGAGGAAGCGCAGGTTTGGGCTGACGCTGGTAATTTACTGGGAGTTAAGATTTTGCTGGTTGATGACGAGGTTGATTCGCGGGAATTTATGAGGTTTGTCTTGGCAGATTCCGGGGCCACTGTCAGGGTTGCATCGTCTGCTGCTGAGGCGTTTGAGGTGGCTTCGCAGTTTAGCCCGGATGTTGTGGTCAGCGATATCGGAATGCCGGAGGAAGACGGCTATTCGCTGGTACGAAGGCTGCGTTCTTTGAACACACAGACAGGGAAATTTTGGGCGATCGCTCTGACGGCTTATGCTAGGGATGAAGACCGCGATCGTGCTTTTGCTGCGGGTTTTGACCGACATCTGTCTAAACCTGTGCAACCCGAGGTCTTGGTAGAGACTATAGTCGAGTTGAGGCAGCAAGGGCTAACAACTTAAAAAATTGTCTTAATAATTGGGAATTGGTAATTGGAAATTGGGAATTAGGAATTGTGTTTTTAGTGACGACTTTAATTCTCGTAAAACTCGCTCGTACTTGCATTCCTAACTACCAATCTATAATGCTAATTTTACCGGATACAACCTGATTAACCCGACTGGATATCGACCGAATCGCTCAACTGAGAAATATAAAAATTTGTATTTTTCAAACTATTCCTCTTCGGCTTGCGGGGCTTTGCTTCTAGCCAGCCTAAAATATGCAATTTCTATGCCGATTAGGCGAGGGGTTTGTGTTAATATGCTAAAATATCCAACAACCACGCGGTAATTAGGTGGACAAACTTCAGACAGATATAGAGGCAATTTACTCTCAAATAGAGGAATTGCGCCTGGAACGCCAGCAGCTTACTATTGCCGATGCTGTCCCAGCCGGTGATTCGCCCCAAGCGATCGCCGATGCTTATCGGCGTCACGCAAGGGAAACAGCACAAGTGTCGGCAGAAGTCAAGGGTATAGATGACGCGATCGCGGCTCTGTCTGCTCAACTGGCTCAGAAACAGCAGCAGTCGGTAAAGTTGCAAAGAATCACTCCGATGGAGCAGCAAGTTGAAGAAGGAAGATTGCTGGCTCAGGGACACGCGGAACGGATTAATGAACTGGCGGCGGAACTGGCGGCGGAAGTGAAGGGACTCAAAGCTATCGCCGACCAAATTAGCCCCAGCTACTGGCAGGTTTATTACAAGCCTTTTATTACTGGTTTTAAGAGTATATCTGTTCCCTACGTGCGATCGGACGGGGATGTTTGGACTATTGTCAATCGAGTAGTTTAGAGAGGCTGCGGGAGCAGAAATAATAAGCGCTCAAGACAATTTTTTCCTGTCCCTATTCCTCAACCTCAACCTCGCAGCAATTGCTTAATAGTGCCGACCAATTCCTGAGGGTGAAATGGCTTGGCGATGTAAGCGTCGGCTCCTTGTTTCATCCCCCAATAGCGATCGAACTCTTCGCTTTTGCTCGAACACATTACCACCGGCAAATTTTGGGTTTTAGGGTCGCTTTTGAGCCGGCGACAGACTTCGTAGCCGTTCATCCGGGGCATCACGATATCCAGAACGACTAAATCTGGGCGGTTAGCCTTGATTTGCTCTAGAGCTTCTACGCCATCACTCGCTACCGTGACGTTGAGTCCTCTACCTTTGAGCAAGTCGGCGATCATCTCCCGCAGAGTGACGCTATCATCAACAACCATAACTGTACTCATAGAATAATCCCTACCAAGTTTCTGGGTTGAAACGTTCACATTAACGTTTACACTAACGTTCACCTTCAAAAGTGTCTTTTCCTGATTGAGATTGCGCTCTGCTTGATGTAGTTTACCCACTTTTGCTGATTTCTCAATCATTTTCTGAGTAATTACCGCAAAATTTAAATATCCGCGCAATCTCGGTTGACACACAAGGCTACGTCCGTTAGTCTATCATTTTCTTTCTCAAATGGTACTATTATCACAAAATAAGGGTATAGCTTGGTTGTGCGTTTCCGGTTGAGGACGGCGGCGCTCGGCCGCCTGCATCAACATTTGTCTACTTAGGATTTTTCGTACCTAAAGCCGATAGTTTTTGGTCGTAGAGCGTCTCTAGAACGACCGGGCGCTGGCGGTAGCTCTGACCGGTGTTTTTGCAGCCGTTAGCAACGATTCCCAAGACGGAAGCTCCAGAAATTTTTAATTCTTCTAAAACTTTGCGAACTTGCGATCGGTCTGTTTGCCCAATTTGGACGACCATAATCGTAGCGTCTGTATGAGCTGCGATCAAGTGGGTGTCTGCCAAGCCAGTTACTGGCGGGGTGTCATAAATTACTAAGTCAAAAAATGCTTGAAATTGCTCCATCAGATACTGCATTTTTTTGGAAGAAAGAAGCTTGATCGGATCGGGGGCAATTTGGCCGGCGGTGAGTACGAACAAATTTTCTTGGTTCGGGGCTCGTTGAATCGCGTCGTTGAGGCTGAGATCCGTGGAGATGGCATCGCCCAGGCCACGCACGTTTGGCAGTCCTAACTTAGCGTGCAGTTGCGGGCAGCGCAAATCTGCATCTACTAACAATACTCTCTGTCCGACTGCTGCTGCTGTGGCTGCCAGGTGCAAAGCTACTGTAGATTTGCCGTCTCCGGCTACGGCTGAGCCGACTAAGAGCGATCGAATCGCCGTGCCTGCACTGAGCAAGTGAATGTTCGTGTAGAGCGATCGAAATGCTTCTAAAAATTGATAGTCCAAGTCGCTCAAAATACTTGGTCCTACAATCTCCTGACCAGTATGTCTAGCTTGGCCCGGTTCGACTACTTCCACTTTCGAGTTCGAGCGAGCCAATGTTAGTTTTCTCTGTCTGGCTGGCCGTCTGCGCTTGACTTTCTTGGTAAACGGAATGGTGTTGCACAAAGGTGAATGATTAAGACAAAAGAGGAATCCGCCCGTGCTTGAGATAGTAGATGAGTAAGCGTACTGACTTGTACAACATATCAACGGACTTGGAATAACACAACGTTTTGCGGTGAAGTCGAGCCAGATAGTGCCGTAGACGACAATTTTCTCCTTCAACTCTCGTCATCGCTGTTTTGCTCACCTCATGGTCACACTCGTCGATTAAGCAAGGATACACACAATAACCGTCAGTGATGTAGAGGAAACAAGCCCAACCACGAATCATTTGCCACAAGATCATAAAAGTCGTTAAAGAACGATCTCCGACCACAAACTTAATAATTCCAGGCTGATGGCTATTCACGAAACTCCAGAGCCAGACCTTGTTTTTTTTGAGCCACGAATGTTTCTAGCTCATCAATTTGAGCCGTTTCGGGAATGGAGTAGTTTTCATCAGCAATTTTGGCTTCAGCTTGGCGCACCCAGTTGATGACGCTGTTGTGCGAGATCCCTGTGACTCGTTCAATGCCGCTCCATCCCATACCGTTGAGAGACATTTTGACGCAAAGATCTTTGACCTCAGCACTGTAT
>NZ_JAUBUG010000120.1:0-11180 GCF_036705345.1 Microcoleus sp. B3-D2 | reverse complement strand
TCGCTTTTATCAACAAGGTATGCGGGCTGCAACGCTGATGCGGTCTATCTCCTAGGCCTCTTTGTCACCCCCCCAGCCTTGTGAGTCTTCAAAAACTCACCCGTTTCAGGAACTCTAAACCTCAATTCTCCTGAAATTATATGCAATTCCCGTCCCAGCACTTCACTGAACAACCACAGCGTATCGAAAGCGATATTGTTGGCTGCAATCGGCTCGTACTGATTGTTTATCAAACCTACTTCCTGTAAAATCGGATTCAGATAATCGGCCGACGGATTGTACTGAAAATATTCCCTAACTCCCAAAGACCCCTAAATTTCCGGTTTACTTTCTTGGTCTTTCGTCTGAGTTGTTGCCGAAGTAATTTCTAACACAAAATCTGGAGGAAGTCCGCCTTCTTCCCAAACTTTATAAGTATCCCTTTTGTGGTTGGCAAATCCAAACACCACATAAATATCCGGAGGAACAACCGCTTGGTTGTTCTCTTGTTCATAATAAATGAAAGAATTAGCTCACCGGTAAAAATTAGAACGTTCTTGAAAGTAAAGCTTGACAGCTTCTACACTGTAAGTCATGTAATCGCGCGTGAGGCCGCTTTCAGCCCTCGGGTTTCCGTCGCTGCTGGGATATTCAATTTCTACTTGTTCGACTTGAGTTAAAATTGTCATTTTTCAATTTTCCTCAAAGTTAATTAATTTAATGTAGGGTAAATAAGCGTTCTAAGGTTTCTAGTGAGAACTTCATTCCTAGTAGTTTTATGAGGACTGAAGTCCTCACTACAAACCTATTTAATTGTGGTCTTGACCGCTGACATCATATGATTTAATGCTAGCCTTCTGTCGGATCTGGGAAAAGTTCGATATTTCTCAAACAAATCAACAGCCGTAAGGTACGCAGGGAACACGCTACATAATTAGGTTCTGCGTCCTGGACTGTAAGGCTGGTAAGATGGTGTACAGATACAGACTCTTTAAATTCTAATTAATCCCTCTATCTAAAATAATCATTTCCGAACCAACAACCGGACTTCTAGCTATTAACTTGCCTTGCATATTCGCAATTTCTAACTTGCTGAAATCGAGTGAGTTAGCCTCCTTCCACATCTTCGTTGCTAGTTGATTTTGCTCGACTTCGCTGAGTTTGTACCAATCTTCAGCGACTTTTACCGTCAAAATGCTGCTCGAAAAATTAGCTTGAACAGACTCAACTAAACTGCCGCCCAGTCGATTCTTAATGTCAGTAACTTGATTTTGAATCCCAGCAATCAGAGACTGTTCGGGCGTCAGCGGTGGCGGTGGGATAATTTCTACTGGTTGCGGTTTTTCCGGAGCCACTAAATCGGGCAATTTGCTTTTGAATTTAGCAGAGATTGGCTTAGACGGTGCGATCGCCTCTGGGGATTTCGGCGTTCCCGGCCCCACAAAATCGTCAAAGGTTGGCGCCGATTGCTGCGCTGCTGGGAGAGGCACTTTTGCTAGTTTCTCCGGCGGTTTTGGCGAGAAACTATTGAAAGTTAAACCGACTACAACGATCAGAATTGCTGCTATGGCGGCGTTTAAAATTGGATCGGAGAGCTTCTGGTTCGTAGATGGTGGCAGTAGCGATCGCACTAGCCGCACAATACTTTGCCAAAGTACACCGACGTTCTCTAAAAAGCTCCCTTCCCTGCGTTGGGATACAGGCTTTTTATCAAATTTTACAGCAACTTTTGGTGGCACGCTGTTAACTTCCGCAGCAACAGCGGGAGGAGTTACTGTTGCTGAGTCAGAAGCGGTGGGCGTGATCGGCTTTTCTTGCTGCAAGGGGGGTTCGGCTGGTAATTTTTTGCCTTTTTTTCCCAAATTCCCAATCGATGCCATCAAAGCTTTGATTGTCTGACTTTTGGGAACCGCGCTGCTGGCATTTTGAGTTTTGCTGCCAGTGGGGGCAGACTTTGCAGCCGAATCAACCTGCGGTGTCGGAGATTGAGATGGTTCGGGAGTTGACTGGTTTAGTTGTTCTTCTGACATTTTCTCTGCCTTGGGGCGTTGCAAATATATCTAAAAGCGATAAATTTTTAGTTGAGCCATCTCAACCTTAATTTATCATTTCATTAGTTGTAACTGAATCAAAATGAGCATCAAACGCCGTCACTTTCTAATTTTAGGCAGTCTCAGCAGCTTAGGTTTGGCCGGAGTCTGGAAAATGTTTCAGCTTCGGACTGCCTGGGGTACAGACGCCAAGGCTGCTGTGCCTTCTAACGTTGAGGCAGAAAGGGCGAGCGTCCCATTGCCGGCCTCACCGCCTATTTTACGCTTTATTTCGGTGGCCGACACCGGTACCGGCGCTGAAGGTCAGTATGCTGTGGCTGAGGCGATGGCGCAATATCACCGGGAAAACCCTTTTAATGTTGCTGTTCTCGCCGGCGACAATATCTACAATAACGGCGAATTTGAAAAAATTAATGCTGTTTTCGAGAAGCCTTATGGGCCGTTATTGCAGCAAAACGTAAAATTTTATGCTTGTCTGGGAAATCACGACATCCGCACTGGTAACGGCGACCAGCAAGTTAAATATGCTGGTTTTAATATGCAAGGTCGCTACTATACTTTTCGCCGCGATCCGGTACAGTTTTTTGCTTTAGATACCAATCACAATGCTGACTGGGAAAATCAGCTTGCTTGGCTGGAAAAAGAGTTGAGTCAGAGCACGGCACCTTGGAAAGTTGTGTTCGGTCACCACCCGATTTATTCCTCTGGCGTCTACGGATCGAATCAATCTTTTATTAAGAGTTTGGCGCCTTTGTTTCAAAAGTACGGCGTGCAGCTTTATATCAACGGACACGAACACAGTTACGAACGCACTCGCTCGATTAACGGTACGACTTATTTAATTTGCGGTGCCGGCGCGGGCACTCGTCCCGTGGGGCGTTCTGAGTGGACGGAGTATTCTGCTAGCCGCCTGAGTTTTGCGACGTTTGATGTCTATGATGACCGGATGTTTGTCAGTTCTATCGGTACTGACAAACGGGTTTTCGACCGAGGGGTGATTCAAGTGCGATCGGCTTAATTCAGATTGTTTTCCCAGACATATCAGATGAATAGATTTATGTCAAGGTGCTTTTGTCGATCTATTTAACTGCGACTTACACCTTGAATCCATATCACCCTTTACTCTTGACTTGAACTAAAATTCAACTTACAATGTATTGTTCTTTGATAGGTAGCGTTAGAGGTATCTCAGTGAAAAGCAATCCGTTAGTAAGACCTTTCTTGAAGTGGGCAGGAGGTAAAAGGCAGTTATTGCCAGAAATTCGTAAGTATGTTCCCAAGCTGACAAGTAAACAGACATATTATGAACCTTTCATAGGTGGAGGTGCACTCTTGTTTGAGTTACAACACCCAAAAGCTGTTATCAATGATAGCAACAGAGAACTGATTAACTGCTATAAAGTAATTAGAGACTCATTAGATGAGCTAATCGAGGAATTAAGCAAGGATAAATATACCAATAGCGAAATGTATTATTATGGCATGAGAGACTTAGATCGTTCAACGAAAGAATATGCAAATTTGTCGGAAGTGGAAAAAGCAGCACGAATCATTTATCTAAATAAAACCTGCTATAATGGCTTGTTTAGGGTAAATTCTCAAGGTCAGTTTAATGTTCCGTTTGGTAGGTATAAAAACCCAAATATTTTAGATAACGCTGTTTTAAGGGCTGTGAATAAATACTTGAAGAGGGACACTATAGAACTGTTAACTCAGGATTTTGCAAAAGCTGTTCAAAGCGCCAAGAGAGGAGATTTTGTTTATTTCGATCCTCCTTACGATCCAGTTTCGGAAACAGCTTCTTTTACGGGTTATGATGTGAATGGCTTTAATAGAGACGAACAAGAACGACTAAAAGAAGAGTTTGACGCTTTACATAAAAGAGGTTGCAAGGTAATGCTGAGTAATTCTTGTACGGATTTTATTCGGGATTTGTACAAGGATGATCAGTATACAATCATAAAAGTTAGGGCAACGAGAAGTATCAACTCAAATGCCTTGAAAAGAGGTATGGTTGATGAAGTATTAGTTTTGAATTATGAAATTCAGGATAAATAAATATGAGTAGAAGCCAGAAAACTGCCAATGACAAAGCTTGGGAAATATTATTTGAAAGGCATAAGATATTAGAAGAAGTAGAGAAAAATGGTTGTTTTGAAATAGAAGCCGCTCAAATTAATAAGCAAAGAGAAAGCAGGCTGATGGCAAAGTTCGATCACCGGGTTAATTTGCCAGATATCTTTCGAGACAATCATCTATCCATATTGCCAATTTCTCGTTCTAAATACGTTATTGGGAAGTTTGATGCACACTTGAAAGTTGAATATGATAGTGAAACAGAATTGACGCATTTTGAATTTCCAGCAGAGATAGAGAGTATAGATTACAAAAATTTATATTCGGAGAGTTCGGCATTGCACTGTGCATTTAATATCGGTATTATAGATGATTTAGTGGGTGAAAAAACCGCTTATACTGTTTCTGGGAGAATGTCTACAGAGTCTTTTGATTTTAATATTATAAATTCCCTCGCCAACGAAACATATTCAATCAAAGTTGAAAATTCTCAGTGTGAAATAGATGCAGGATTTGAAAGTGAAAATTATTTTGTATTGATAGAATCTAAAAAAGATTTGATTGAGGATTTTTTGATTCGACAACTTTACTATCCTTACAGATTGTGGTCAAAAAGAATAACTAAAAAAGTGATTCCCGTATTGATGACATACTATAACGACATTTTTAGCTTTTTTATTTATGAATTTAGCAATGATAAAGATTATAACTCTCTCCAACTGATAACGCAAAAAAATTATACGATCGCTCCCGAAGAAATACAACGGAGTGATGTCGATCGCGTCTTCAATAATATTAAAGTAATTGAAGAGCAAAAGGTTCCATTGCCACAAGCTAATAAATTTGAGAGGATAGTATATTTATTATCCTTGTTATTAGAAAGAGATTTAACCACAGATGATATTACTGAAAACTATAAATTTGACCGCAGGCAAACTGACTATTATACTAATGCTGGTCTGTATATTGGACTGATAGAAAAAGATAAAAGTTCTCTAAAAAAACCAATCTTTCGCTTAACAAGTGAAGGAAGGTCAATTTTACATAAAAGACCTAAATTTAAATATCTAGATTTGATTAATAAAATTTTAGAGAAAAAAGTTTTTTATTTAGTATTTGAATTAACCCTTAAACAGGGAGAAATTCCGCCAGAAGATGCAATCTGTAAAATAATTTCAGAAAATCGTCCCGATATTAATGATACAACTATAAAAAGGCGTAAGTCTACTGTCCAAGGCTGGATTTCTTGGATATTGTCCCAAATCAAAGACTAAAATTCGCATAGTGTGATTCTCTGGGTTTTTAATATCTTCAACCTAGTTTTGCCTCCGGGCCATTGCAGAAAGGGACGCGGCAACACTTGAAAAGGTGCGGAAGCAGACATTTATCTAGAAATAACGGCACTACAATATTTATCACAACTAGAACTCAATACAAATACTTCAGAAGTTGTCACCGGACTTAGCATTCCGGCATTAAACAGACAGTGCCGGAGCGATCGGCGAAAAGTTTTCGTTAGAATTATATATGTCAGCCTCGGCGGCAAAAATGCCCGATCGCCCGATCGGCAGATTTAGCTTCGGCTGTGCCAAAATTGTCTAACTCGCTCACAAGTGTTACCAGTCAAAGATGTTGCTGTGACACTTTACCCCACCAAGCTCATGCAAGATTTTATTAATAACGTCTCTCGCTACCCGCGCTTTTTCATCACGATATGTCTGGGAATTTTCTTTTTCCTGTTCGAGCGACTCAAACCCCTGCTCGATCGACCGGCAACTGCGATCGCCCTGATTAGTTCGATTGTAGCGACTTTTGTCTTTTTAACTTTTACACTGCGCGCCATGTTAGGCCTGAGTTCGGTTTGAAGCCAAGCTAAAGCGCAAACATCAACGGCAAATTCAGTTAAAACACTAACTTCCAAAGTAACTGCCAACTCTTGCAGGCGATCGCACACTTGACAAGAGTCACTGCGATAGATTGGAAGAGGAAAAAATTGCGCTAGTTACGGCAGTGCTCCTCAACAAAGGGGCAGGCAAACATTACCGAAGTGCAGGACAAGCCTTTGGGGCCATCAACATTCACTGGGGAAATACTGCACCTCTGTTTCCCCGATGTCCACTTAATCCTTAGGAAGCGGCATCTCCCGCCCCGCTTTCCTCTCCCGTTAACCTGACGGTATCACGAGAGTTTCCAGCGGACAAGACAGATGAAGTTTGAACATATCTATCAATTTTTTCAAGACCCCCCTCCTGTTTATCTAAACAAGGAATTAGCTGTGTGCTACATTCTCTCCGTGTTATTGCGCGGAGATTCCTACGGTACAGAACTGATTGGCCAACTAGAGAGGGAATTCCCCATCTACCGACTTTCTGATACCGTTCTCTACAGCGCTCTGAAATTCCTCGAAGATGAAGGCGTAATCACGGGTTACTGGAAAAAAGTAGAAGGACGCGGCCGCCCCCGCCGGATGTATCAAATCCTCCCTGAGTGGCGGCACCAAGCTCAAGACCTAGCTCGTCTCTGGCATGAGTACATCGGTCAGGGAAACGGCGCGTCAGATCGTCGTTCCCGCGCCTTAGAAACTGGTCAGACGGGTTAACCGAGTTTGAATCGGATGCCTAAACCCAAGAGAAGCTGGCGCTACTTGCAAAGCGATTTGCCCGATTGCCTTCGCTTTGCTCGATCGCCCGCCGCACAGCGATTAAAGCCGTTACACTACGTCAGGACTTACGCATTGTCACTTGAGAATTAGCGACGATGGGGAGATATGGGAATTGGGTGATGGAGAGCAAAACCCCTTGCTACAAAGCTTTCTGCGAATTTTGATAACAAAGTGTGTGCGTAAGTCCTCGATCGCTTTCGTATGTCAAGTTCTGTAAAGTAATAGTAGAGAATTTCAATTACACAAACTTCTACCGATGGATACTGCTGTTCTTCCTTCAACATTTGTGCTAACGCTACTGCTGGCTGTTGGCTTGTTTTTCTTCATCAAGGCTTCAGTCAAAGATCGAATCGAACAAGTCAAGCTGGCTTCCGAGAGCGCCCAAGAGTTACTGTTAGCCGACTTACAACAGTATTTTGCCGATAGAGCTTACCGAGTTGCAGCCGTCGATGCCCCCAACTATAAAGTCACGTTTGAGGGTTTTGTGCGGCCGAGTTGGTTTCTAGCTATTTTTCTAACTCTGCTGAGTGCAGGCGGGACTCTGTGCTTGGGGCTGGTTTTGGGAATGCTAGTTCCCCAACAGGGTCAAATTTTCCTAGCTTTGGTACTGCTGTCCCCGCTGGCGGGGGTATTTTACTGGAAAAAAGCTGGACGCTCTGAGCAAGTCTCCCTCAAACTCGAATCAGTTGCTGAGTCTGGAAGCCAAACCAAGAGCTTTGTTACTGTCAGAGCTCACCGCGATGAACTAGCAGCCATGCAAAAAGCTTTAGATTTGAAACCGCTCGATTAAAAGTTTGACGCAGAACGTTTTTTGATATGCTAGATGCCGTAGTTAGACTTCGAGCTGACAAACCGATGACTCAACAAGAGCGGCTCTCTCGTTGGCTGTTTTTTTGATCCACTTGTTCGATCGACCAAACAGTAAAAAAAACCATTATCGTGAAAGTGCCAATTGTGGCGATCGCCCTTGGGCTGCGATCGAGCCTTTTGCGATGGCTCCTTATACCCTAATTCCTAAGGACTTTTCGCATAAATTTCAGTTGGCACTCTCCAGACAATGAGAACTCTCGCGCTTTTGTTAAAAAACTTAGAAAAACATTGCTGTCAATGTTTTGAGCTAAACATTTTGAGCTATGCGCGGCTGGCTGACACCACAGGAATTTTTTCTGTGGTAGCTTCCAACATCACCTTTAAGCTGGGAAACAAGAAATGGTTCTCTTCTACGTATTGGGCTCCAAATAAACCTTTTTCAGCCCAGAAGTATCTGTCAGTGGTATGCTCGTTACGCTTGACTAACAGCAAAGCTGGGGGAGCAATGCCTTCTGCATGGATGAACTTGCGAGCCGCTGTTACGGGTTTATCTTCGCCGCTCTCGATGCTATATTGAGGCACACACTCTAAAATTCTGCGTCCTTCTTGTCGGCGGCGACTCTTGCGTTTGCGTCTCCTGGCCAATTTCTTTACCTCCTCTGTGAGCAGACAGTATGAGCAGACAGGTTGTAATGATAGCTACCAAATCCGAGGCCAGTATATCCGTTCTAGCTCAAAAATTCAACTGTTTTTAATATATCGACATAATCTTAACATTCCTGCCGATCGACAAAAGTGTAGCGGTTGTGGTATGGTGGGCCGCAACTTCCGGCAAGAGCCAAGCTTGGGGATCGGTGGAAACTACGCGGACCCGGATGCGGGGCAATTTGGGTTCATGAAAGCCCCATGCCTTCAACATAGCTGGCTTCTATCAAAGGGAAAAAACCTGAAATCTCGAAGTCTCTCATCAGTAATCGGTAGCCGAGCATTTGTAATTTACTTAGAATTCCGTTAGATATCTTAATGTGGCGCTCATGTTAATGCCAGCCAGTTCCGAATTTGTCAAACTTTGCCGCTCGCAGGTGGCCATCGCCGTTAGTTTGGGAGCGAAATTCAGCGCGGTATACCTGACACAAGAGTTGGTAGAAGGCAGCGAAGCAAAGTTGGTGCCGATCGCGGTTTACCCAGAAACCTCAGCCGAATCGGAAGAAAATCAGGGGTTGAGGTTGCAATCTTCCGAAAGCTCGACAGTCAAACCGGTACCGCGACTGCTGGCGCCGCCTCTTGTGGCAGAAGAATCAACGGTAGAGGCGATCGCACCCGAGCGACTTCCGGGTGAGGAGCGCAGTTCCCATCAGTGTCAAGGCCCGGAGAATGTGTGGCAGCAGCGCAGGCAAATTGTGACGCCTCTGATACACGAGGGAGCTGTAATGGGACTTCTAGTCAGCGGTCGGCAAGACAGGCCTTGGAACGAGCGAGAGGAGGCTCAGATACAACAAATTGCTCGCACCTTAGCCCTAGCCTGCATTTTAGACCAGCGATCGCAGTGGATGCAGCAGGAATTGGGTACGAGTCGGCAAATCCAGGCTCAGGTTTACGACACGATGCACAATTTGCTGCACCAGTTCAAAAGTCCGCTGACAGCGTTGCGAACTTTTGGCAAGCTGTTAACGCGGCGGCTGGTACCGGAAGACAAAAACCGCAATGTGGCTTTTAGTATTGTCCGAGAGAGCGATCGCCTGCAAGAGTTGCTCGGCCAGTTCGATCGAACCGTTGACACCGGCGAAGCACATCTAAAACTGCGATCGGGTACTTCAGAAAAAGCAATCTCCAATGTGGAATCAATCCGCCATTCTCCTCTCTCGCTGTCACCTGCTGCCAATTTGCAGGAATCCTGTTTTGTGGCAGAAGTCTTAAAACCGCTGTTAATTTCCGCCGAAGCGATGGCATCTGAAAGGAATCTGAAATTGGTAGCCGACATTCCGGCGGATTTGCCACCAGTCTGGGCGAACGATCGAGCTTTGCGCGAGGTTTTGAGCAATTTAATTGACAATGCTTTGAAATATACCCCTGGCGGCCGCCAAATTTATATTAAAGTAAGGTACAAAGCAGCGGATGGCGATCGGGCCGGATACAGCCAACTGCCTGCCATAGCAGTTGCAGTCAGCGACACTGGTTCCGGCATTCCCCCCCAGGATTTAGAGCATTTATTTGAGCGGCACTACCGGGGAGAAAAAGCGCAGACCGAAATTCCTGGCACAGGATTGGGTTTGGCGATCGCCCGGGATTTAGTCCGCCAAATGCAAGGAGAAATAGAAGTATTTTCCCCAGTCAATCCTGAATGGCTGCCCTCAGCAGAAACTAATTTATTATACCCAACGGAGCGTGGCACTACATTTGTGGTTTGGCTACCCGTGAATAAGTAACGCTCCCTATTAATTAGAGAGATTTTTTATGAAGCATCTGCATTTATTCGATCAAATTCCCAACTTTTCACATTCTTTAGAAGTTTTCAAAAAACACTTTTTTCGTGTACAGTTTTTAGCTGCTTTTAACATTCTGACTGTTCTGATTTTGGGCGGGCTGAGCGTATACGCAAAACTCAACAATCAGGGAGACGGAGTTGAACGCCTGTTTAGCGATCCTTTTAATTTCTGGTTCCCTTACGAAGGCATTCTAACCGGAGTTTCCGAAGTCCTCTGGTGTACCCCAGTCGCAATTTGTGCATTTACTTTCGGAGTGCTGCGCCAGAAAAATCCGCGCAGTCGAGCGGCAATCTTCTTATTTTTTAGTGCTTTACTACTCGGAGTCTTTTTCCTGGATGACAGGTTTCGGATGACTTTGATTATTTCTCGGTTGGGAATATCTAAGAAATTAATTTATTTGTGTTATGGTAGTGCTGTTTTCCTTTACGGAGTTAAGTTTGGGCGATACATGAAAACCACTCCTTACCTGCCATTAGTTGCAGCATTTCTCTTGTTTGCTATCTCCAGGTTTGAGGATATGTTAAACTTGCAAAGTCAAGGAGTACACGCGATGTTAGAAGATGGCACTAAATTATTAGCTCTTCTGAATTTAGCCCTGTATTTTTGGCACGTATGTCATCAGGAAGTTGGGCGGCATTTGCAGCAAAGCAAAGATCGTTGAGCAGATGGTATTACAAAAAAAGGCGTTGCTGAATTAGGGTATCACTAAGCAACGCCGGCGATCGCATACGATGCAAATAATTTCTTTGATTTTGATATGGCATCGGAAGATGAGCAAACTTTAGATAGTGAATTAATAGTCGAAGGGAATGTCTGAGCAACTTGTTGCGTGATGTAGAATAACAAAAAGTTTTTCCTGTCAAACGAGCTATCAGGATGTGTTAATCTTGTATTTACGCGCTCAACAATTCACCAGCGTTCTAATTGATGTATCACCGGGTTCATAGGCTTTAACTATTTTTTTACGAAACTCGATCGAATAAAGTGTTATTTGAGCCGCTTATCTACTGAATGCAGTGTACTACACATACATGGAATTTGCCTGGGGGGGTGACGACCCGCCCCAAACCCATATTTAGTAAGGATTGAGCCAACTTGTGGTAAAAAAAGATAGGC
>NZ_JAUBUG010000119.1:0-11238 GCF_036705345.1 Microcoleus sp. B3-D2 | reverse complement strand
ATAATCATCAACGATCGCCCTCGGCTTGCCAAGTGAATCTCTTCACTTGGCAAGCTAATTATTAATAGTTATAGATAGTGAAATTAGTGACAGTTTTCCTTCAAAATATACCCTCACTTTAAGTTTTTTAAAATAACATAAGCGAGTAGTTTTTTTGTCCTCATAACGGGGGTATGATACCCGGATTTGGTATGAGTTGAGTGACCAAGCGAAAAGATACGCTTGCTGTGCTAAAGTCAATAAAAGAGAGTGGCGAGAGCCCTGGAATCAGCTTCAAGGATCCCTCGGACAATCTTATGAGTCAATCAGCCTGTCAATAATGCACGATATTTTTTGAGATTCAGGGGCTTCAATGCTTTTACTATCAAGGTTTCAGAGGCGTTGTCACCGTCAAATGATTTTTATGTCTATGGCACAATCTTCCATGAAACGAGAGCAGAAGAGTCGCATAGTTTTCCGCTAAACATCCGTTGCGAGTTGTATAATTTGGTTGAATGAATTTCCCGTTCCCAATTAAGAGAATACGAGCCTGCCTGTTTTTGACCAAAACTCGATCGCTCCACCCAGCCCCACACCTGTTAAAGAAATGCTAGCTAATACCGCAAAAGCCCGCCAATTTTTCCAACCAGATATTTGAATATCGAGTCTTGCCAAAGCTCCGGCTGAAATCAAGAGTAAACAAGTAGCAAAAAGGTGCATCCAGGCAAAAACTACCACTGCCACCAAAGCTCCTACAATAATAGAAAGAAAAGCACCGAGATCACTAGAAAACCACCGCATAATTAAGGCTTTTATGTCTCTCAGAGGGAACGACAAGGCGACAGTGAACACTAAAATTGAAGCTATGGCTAAAAACCAAGTCAGGTGCGGGGGAACATCAAACTCAGATAATTTCCAGCCAAAGGTGAAATAAGTAACAAAAAGTAGAGTTAGGGAAACCCAAGAGTTTTTTTTCATCCAATGGCACAATTAGGAGAACCAGGCAAAAAAAAGATGACGATCCAGAGGACTTTTTACAGGGGCTAGAGGTTGGTTGAAATAGCTTGTACCGGACAGGTAGGGATGCACTGCTCGCAAACGATACACCGCGATCGAGCAAAACTTAGTTTAAAGCTTTCTGGGTCTAGGGTCAAGGCTTCTGTCGGGCAAACCCCCGTACACAAACCGCAGTGAACGCAGATATCTTCGTCTATCAGTATTTCCCGGCTGGCTAGGGAAACGCCGATGTTTTGCGATCGCATCCAGTCGATCGCCGCTTCTAGTTGGTCGATGTCCCCTGATAACTCTAGCACCAGTTTGCCCACTTGATTGGGAGCCACCTGAGCACGGATAATGTTGGCTGCAACATTAAAATCCTTTGCCAGTCGATAGGTGACAGGCATTTGGATCGATCGTTGGGGAAACGTCAGTGTTACCCGTTTTTTCACCCTGCAAGTCCTCGATAATTTACAAACAATCTTAGTTATCTTATGTTTTAGCGCACTTGGTCTAATTACTGCCTTTATCCAAATTTTTTATGATATGGGTCTGATTATCTCAAAATGTGGTATAATCTGAATCTATTTAAAATAAAAACATAGAAATAAAACGGCAATTTATTTTATGACCCAGAATTCGCCCAACTCAACTGTTTCCCCTACTGCTAAGAATCCCGAAACAAAAGTCGCCACGCGCCTCAGAAACTTATTGATCGTGTTAGCCGCGATCGCCCTTTCAGTATCTATCTTCTTAGGGCTGCAAACCCAAACGCCATCAAGCAGTCTCACCGATATGGCAAAAGCTTCAACGCCATTAGAAACAGCTTTGATCAACGGCAAACCGACACTGATGGAATTTTATGCTAATTGGTGCGGTAGCTGTCAGGCAATGGCTAACGATCTGAGCGAAATCAAACAGAAATACGCCGAACCGATGAATTTTGTGATGCTGAATGTAGACAATGACAAATGGCTGCCAGAAATTACCAAATATCGAGTAGACGGCATTCCGCACTTTGTCTATTTGAACGATAAAGGCAGCCCCGTTGCGGAAACGATGGGCGAAATGCCGCGCAGTATTATGGAAGCTAACTTAGAAGCTTTAATTGCAGGAAAACCTCTGCCACACGTCCAAGCTGGCGGTCAAGTTTCTAATTTTACTCCCCCCACAGGGCCTGTGAAAACAAGTAGCTCCGACCCCCGCGCCCACGGCTCTCAAGTACAGTAAAAGAAGAAAGAGAGAACAAGGAAAGAAGACTTTAGCAACAGGCAAGATGCCTGTTCCACAACAAATAAACTTTCTTGTGGAACAGGCATCTTGCCTGTTCCTGATTGCGATAACTTACAGAGATTTAAAAGCCGATCGCAACTTATGTCAATCTGCGTTTTGGGCGATCGACTACCTCTAAAGGAATATTATAAAAAACATTTTTGACAATTTATTAAAATTTATTATACTACTTGTCAGGTGCGGAGCGTAAATATTCTCTCACTCCCTATACAAAATAAAGCCTGACCGAAAACAATTTGGTCGCCAGCCCTGCGATTCATTCCTTTGCAGGCTGACTGGGTAAACTTTTCAATTTTTTAACCTAAAATCTAAAATCTAAAATCAAATGACCGCCGATAAACCCGGATTCAGCATTAGCGCGACCGCGATTCGCCGCCACATCGGCACCCTCATGCTGACACTTGCGATTATAGTCGTGGGCATTTTCTACATCACCCAACTGCCCGTTGACTTGCTGCCCTCCATCACCTATCCCCGCATCAGCGTGCGCTTAGACGCCCCCGGAGTCTCGCCAGAAGTTGCAGTTGACGAAATTACCCGCCCCCTCGAACAAGGGCTTTCAGCGACAGAAGGAGTCACGCAAGTTTTTTCCCGCACCCGCGAAGGACAAGTCAGCGTCGATTTATTTTTCAGACCAGGGGGCGACATCAACCAAGCCCTAAACGACGCTACAGCCTCCGTCAACCGAATTCGCAACCGACTTCCGGATACAGTTGAATCGCCCAGTCTGTTTAAATTTGACCCTTCTCAACAGCCGGTGTACGAATTTGCCCTGACTTCAGACTCGCGACAAGGGGTAGATTTGCGGGTATTTGCCGATGACGAATTAGCCCGGGAAATTAACGTTATTCCAGGAGTAGCTTCGGTTGACGTTTCCGGTGGCGTTCAGGAAGAAATTCAAGTTAATATTGACCTGAACCGGCTGCAAAGTTTAGGAGTTAATCTTAATGACGTTTTTAATGCTTTGCGCGAGCGCAATTTAGACACTTCCGGTGGTCGCCTGCGGCAAGAATCTAACGAACCGCTGACGCGCACAATCGGTCGCTTTAGAACAGCCTCTGAAATCGCCAATCTTTCCTTTCAAGTATCCGGTTCCAACCCGCCAAAACGAGTTTACCTGCGCGATTTTGCCCAAGTCAATGACGGCACGGAAGAACAGCGAGTTAAAGTTTTTCTCAATCAAAAACCTGCCGTTAAAATTAGCATCTTGAAACAGCCGGACGCCAACACAATTACTGTTGTTGACGGAGTGAAAAATCGCATCAAAGAAATGCAGGAGTCCGGCTTAATTTCTGCAGACATGACCGTAGTTACTACCTTAGACGAATCCCGATTTATCCGCAATTCCTTAGCGGATGTGGCGAATGCGGGAGTTTCAGGTGCAGTGTTGGCTGCGGTCGCAGTTTTGTTCTTTTTAGGTTCTCTCAGACAAACGCTGATTATTTCTCTGACTATTCCCCTGTGTACTCTAGCAGCCATTATTTTAATGCGGCTGTTCGGCTTGTCGCTGAACTTGTTTAGTTTAGGCGGTTTAGCATTAGGTATCGGTCAGGCGATCGACACCAGCGTAGTTATTTTAGAAAATATTGTAGTCGGTCTAGACAGCAACCCTCATCTGAAAAAAGGCAGAATCAAAGATCGAAAAGAACGCACGATAGAAGAGTCGGTATTGCGGAGTGAAGAAGTAGAATCAGCAATGGTTGCTTCCACAGCAGCCAACTTAGTATCAGTGCTTCCATTTTTGCTGATCGGCGGCTTCTTTTCTCTGCTATTTAACGAATTAATTTTGACAATTAGCTTTGCAGTAGCAGCATCTCTGCTAGTAGCTTTAACGGTAGTGCCGATGCTGACTTCTCGCCTGATGGGAATGTCTTATTCCAGCGGTATCAGTCAGTTCGGGCCGATAAAAAATTTCAACCGAGGCTTTGAGAACGGTACGCGGGCTTACGGTTCGATGCTGTCAAAAGTTCTGAGTTTGCGGTTAATTATCATTGCAGTTGCTTTTGTGATTTTAGGCGGTGGCACTTGGCTGATGGCTGGTCAAATTCCCCAAGAAATTTTGCCGAGAGTTAATACAAGTCAAGCCCGATTATTTGCTTCGTTTCCTCCGGGGACTAACTTGGAAACCAATCAAAAAGTGATTGCTGCAGCCGATAAACTTCTGCTCGCACAGCCAGAAACAGACTACACTTTAACTACAGCAGGGGGGCTGCTTTTCGGCAACAATACGGTGGAAAATTTGCTCAGGGGAAGCAGCACAATTACGCTAAAACCAGGTACGAATACCACCGATTTTACGGAAAAAATGACTGAGGAATTTAAAAAACTTGACCTTCCTAAAGGAACTCGTCTGCGGCTAGTTCCAGAATCGATTAGGGGTTTAGTTTTAACTAATTCTCCCGTGCGGGGTGGCGAAATTGATGTCGTGGTTCAGGGGGAAACTGAACAATCATTGCAGGAAGCCGGCCGTCAGATATTAAAAGAATTAGATGAGAAGGTAAAATTAGCCCGGTTTCGGCCGGAGGCAGACGCGCCGCAGTCAGAGGTACAAATTCGTCCCGATTGGGAAAGGGCCGCTGTGTACGGGCTGACAGCCCAAGATATTGGGGAGACAATTCAGACAGCAATTGAAGGTGCTGTTCCCACTCAGTTGCAGCGGGGAAACCGATTAATAGATGTGCGGGTGCAGTTCGATCGCACTTCGGTAAAATCTATTGCTCAACTCGGACAAATTCCGTTATCTGGTAATAATAGCATCATCCGTTTAAGCGACGTGGCTAATATTACGATCGGCAAAGCGCCTGCGGAAATTCAGCGTCTCAATCAACGGCAAGTTTTCTTAGTTGTCGGAAACTTGAATAAGGGTGCAAGTCTCGGCGATGCTGTCCAGCAAGTCGATGCAGTTTTATCAGAACTGAAGTTGCCGCGAGGAGTAAGAATTCTGCCGAGTTCGGCTGCTGAAACTAATGAGCAATTGCAAACTTCTCTCAAGCTGTTGGGAGGGTTGGCGACTTTTTTAGTGTTTGTAGCGATGGCGGTGCAGTACAATTCTTTGGTTGATCCGCTGGTGATTTTGCTGACAGTGCCTCTGGCGTTGGCGGCGGGAGTATTCGGGCTTTATGTGACCAAAACTGCGATCGGTGCGACGGTGATGATCGGTGCAATTTTGCTCGTGGGAATTGTGGTGAATAACGGCATCATTATGATCGAGTTGGCGAACCAAATTCTGGAAGAGGAAAAGGTCGATCGCACGACAGCAATTCTCAGGGCTGCACCTCAGCGCTTGCGGCCGATTTTGATGACAACTATTACCACAGTTTTGGGTTTATTTCCCCTAGCTTTGGGCATTGGAGAAGGTTCGGAATTCTTGCAACCACTGGGTGTGGTGGTGTTTTCCGGTTTGTCGCTGGCGACTTTGCTAACGCTGTTTATTATTCCGTGTTTCTATATTTTGCTGCACGACTTCTTTGGGATTTTTGCAGCGAAGAAGCCGCAGACAGTTGCTATTCCCCTGCAGAAGACGGCGAGAAAGACTCCGAATTTGTAAAATGTAGTGTCAGCTTTTTACGCCCTTCGACGCAATCCCGCAGGGGTTTAAACCCCTGCCTCAAAGCGAAAGTCGGTTAAAACTGACTGTAGATTTTGATGGAAAATACGATCTATTTCAGTCCTCTTTCAGAGGACTTTAGCTATGAGACAGGGAATTCATTCCCTGTCGGACTGTCGGACTTACAAACAATATCGGTACAGCATTTGATGTCAAGTTGACGCCGCAAGAATTAGTGGGTAAGGTGCGTCAGTAAAAATTTTATGACTCCCAAAAGAAATTCCCGACTGACACACCCTACGAGAATTAGTGTTTTTGACATCCGAAAGTTTTTATGTTACAATAATACTACATAACAAACTGGCAAAACCAACTTAAACAAAAATGCCCTACGAAAAATTAGACATATCAACCCCAAAACCCGTGCTATCTTGGGCCAATCACGCCCTGGGCGAAAAAGAAACCAAGATGACCGCCAACGTAGCATCTTTACCCTTTGTATTCAAACACGTCGCACTAATGCCCGATGTACATTTAGGAAAAGGTGCTTTAGTCGGTTCAGTAATTGCCACAAAAGAAGCGATTATTCCGGTTGCTGTGGGGGTTGATATTGGTTGCGGGATGGCTGCTATTAAAATGCCTTTCACAGCTAACAAATTAGAAGGCAAACTCAAACAAATTCGCCTCGATATCGAAGCCGCAATTCCCGTGGGATTTGCGGAAAACAAGGAAGTAGAAAAAACTGTCACCAACTGGCAGGGATGGGGCGAGTTTAAGAAACTTCATCAAGGCGTGCAGCACCAAAACAATAAAGCCTTAAAACAAATGGGTTCCCTCGGGGGCGGCAATCATTTTATTGAGGTTTGCGTTGATAGTGAAAACTTTGTTTGGCTGATGCTGCATTCCGGTTCTCGCGGCATTGGAAACTTGCTCGCACAGCAGCACATCGAGACTGCTAAACATTTAGCTAAACTGGCAGAAATTAGTCTCGCCGATCAAGATTTGGCTTATTTTGTAGCGGGTACGCGGGAGTTTGCTGCTTACTGGCACGATTTGCAGTGGGCGCAAGATTATGCTCGTTTTAATCGCGATGTGATGATGAATCGGTTTAAGCGAATTGTGGAAAAGCACGTCGCGGGCGGCAAATCTGTTAAGCCGTTATTAGAGGTGAATTGCCACCATAATTACGCGGAAAAAGAGGTGCATTTTGGCGAAGATGTGTATGTGACTCGCAAGGGGGCTGTGCGCGCAGATGTAGAGGATTACGGGATTATTCCGGGTTCGATGGGGGCGAAATCTTTTATTGTTAAAGGGAAGGGAAATGCTGAGAGTTACTGTAGTTGCAGTCACGGTGCGGGGCGTTTGATGTCTCGCAATCAAGCGAAGAATGTATTTACTCTCGATGATTTTGTGCGGCAGACTGAGGGGGTTGAGTGCCGGAAAGATGAGCAATTTTTAGATGAAATTCCGGGGGCTTATAAGCCGATTGATGAGGTGATGAGTCAGCAGTCGGATTTGGTGGAAGTTGTGGCGACTTTGAAGCAGGTGGTTTGCGTCAAGGGGTAATGGTGAGAATCAGAAACCGGGTTTTTTACGAAATTACTGCATTTGAGCCTTGAAGGCTCGTGAAAAACCCGGTTTATTTTTCAGGAGTGTGTCTCCCAAAATCGGTATTGACACAAGGCTTCTTAATGGTTTATAAATAAAGTGTAGAGCTTGGGATAATCCCGAATATTACTCGATTGCAAAAATGCAAATACGTTGGGTCATATGAACAATAAAAACCCTTTTAAATTATGAAGATTATTTCACTTAGACTCAGAAATAATTTTTGGGATTGGGATTTTGATGAAATTAAGTTTTCATCAAACTTAACCCTTTTAGTAGGTGTATCAGGTGCAGGCAAAACCCAAATCCTGCGTGCAATTATCGATTTAAGACGTATTGCAAATGGAAAAGCTATAAATGGGTTTGAATGGAAAATCATATTTTCTACTGTAAACGGTACTGAATTTATTTGGGAAGGTCGTTTTAATACTGTTGAAACAAATGAACTAAGCTTTGAGGATGATGAAAAAGAAAAACAAGATGAGCGAGAAAAATCTTCCTTAATTTATGAAATATTGACCTCAAATAATCAGGTTTTAATTCAGCGAAATTTGAAAGAGGAAGAAATTAGGTTTAAAGATCGCCCAATGCCTAAACTTTCTTCGCATCAATCAATGATATATATTTTGAAAGAAGAAAGTGTGATTAAAGAAGCATTTGATGCTCTAAATAAAATAGAATATCGCGATCATACAATAAACGGTCGGCGTTTTATAAACTCAAACCAATCTTTGCACTCGCTCAAAAATAAATACAAAACCTTAGACAGCATAGTAAATAGTGATGAGGATATTAGAACTAAACTATATCTGACTTTTGAAAACAAGTTAGATATTTATGAAAAAATCAAGTCAAGATTTATTGACATTTTTCCACAAATCGGAGATCTACAAGTTGAGCCTTTTAAAAGTGACATCTTGCCTAAATCAATTGCTGAGAAATTTCAGCCTGGTATTTCTATAAAAGAGAAATCTGTACCAAAATGGATTAGAGAAAATAGGATGTCTTCGGGGATGTTGCGTACAATTATTCATATAGCCGAAATTTTTCTGGCAAATGAAGGTTCGGTAATATTGAGTGATGAATTTGAAAATAGTTTAGGCATAAATTGTATTGACATCTTGACTGAGGACCTGATTCACGAAAATAAAACCTTACAATTTATTGCTACAAGCCATCACCCTTACATTATCAATAATATTCCGTATGAATATTGGAAAATTGTGACTCGACAGGGCGGACATATTAGAATTTGTAATGCCTCAGATTATCATTTGGGTAAATCTAAACAAGACGCATTTATTCAATTAACCAAAATTTTCGCAAAACAATCATAGTATGAACTTCTATTTTGTATTTGAAGGGAAGACAGAACCGATTGTTTATAAGAAGTGGTTATCTGTACTTCTTCCAGACTTGACAGAAGTGGATAGTTTTGATGCTGTAAATCAGAATAACTATTATTACGAAAGTGATATGGGCGTTCCTAGTTGCTACAGAGTTGCTGCTAATGCTATCCAAGAAATTAACGAGTGTCCTAAATATAATTACTTGGTACTATTTACAGATGCAGACCGTTTTACAGTTGCAGAGAAAAAAGCGGAAGCTAATAAGCAAATTAACTTAGAATTACAATATAAACCTTTTAAAACCTTACCGGAAAATTGTCAACTAGAAATTATTGTGCAGAAAGTTTGTATTGAAACTTGGTTTTTAGGCAATAGGAAGTTCTTTGTCACACATCCACAACATAATTCACTTTTGAAACAATACATCGCATATTTTGATGTAAGCAAAAGTAATCCCGAAGACTTAGCGAGTGGATTTGTGCAAGATCAAGAAAATACAAAGGATATTTTTGGATATAAAACAAAAGCTCTGTTTCATGAAGGTTATCTTAGAGAAATTTTCAAAGAGCGTAGTTCTGCGTCAAAGAAGAGTTTTTCTTACCATAAATCTAAACCGAGAGAAGTACAAGAAAAATATTACCTTGAACAATTGATAGCGAGAATTAAGGCCAATTCTGATCACTTACTTAGTTTTCAAGAATTTATAGAGTTTTGTTTGAAAATTAAGGGGCAACTAAATAAATAATACATCGCCGTGCGCGCTGTGGGGAAAGGAGAATTCGATCGCACAAACAGCATCAAAAGGGGGAAATTGAGCTTAACTCGATTTCCCCCTCTTGACAAACGCTTTGTTTTCTGAAGCTTTTCTCTAACAAACCATCTGTCTCGACTCAATTTCTAGCAAGCGCAGCAGTTTTTCATCGCCATTGGCTTTGGCTGCTTGCTTTCTACGATCGAGAATATTGCAAATATTCGCTTGGTGGATTTGCGCCACTTCCACAACAGTTGGGTAAGATTCAACCGTCCCTGGGGTGCGAACTGCTGCGCTATCCCGATCGCCACCTTGAGAATCTCGCTTTGTAGTATAGTTTGTGCCGCCGTATTTATTTGGGCCGGGAATGTGTCTGGGATACCGATAGTTCCAGTCTTGGCCCCGGTATTTGCCCGCTACTTCGCCTTCGATCATATCGACTGTCGGAATGTCGTACTCGTAGTTGACGCCGCGATAAGTGAGTTTCATATTTTTGATCCTTATATGTATGGAGATAAAAAGGGCAGTCAGGCCAGCTTGGGTTTTCTTTGCTAAAACTTTTTTAGTTTCTGTATTCAATTATACTGTTTTTTAAGATAAATCGGTTAAATTTACAAAAATTAATATTTTGAGGGGCAGAGGGCAAGAAAAAACCCGCCGCAGCGGGTTTAATCGAGTTTTTGACTAATTCGAGCAGCATCCGGAGCGAAACTGCTTCGGTTCCGGAGAACTAGCCAACAGTCACCTGATCGGTTTGCACGTCTGTAGCGCCTTCTTCAGCAGAGGCGATCGCCACCAACTTGTCGAGAATTTCCTGACTGGGAACTTGACCTTTGAGAACAACCGTGCTGCTGAGCTGAGCTACATAAACAGTCTCGATATCAGCAACTTCTGGATCGCCGTCAAAAGCTAAAGCGACCCGCTTCGCGAGGCCGCTGTCGTCAAAATTTCCGTCTGGGCCGACTTTAGCAGGAGCGATGGATTGCGCTTGCGCTGCTTGCTGTACTACTTGTGCCATCGGTTCAGCCGGGGCTTCAGGCTTTTCGAGTCCGAACAGTCTTTTAAACCAACCCATATTAGTTGAGTCTCCTGAAAATACACTTTTTACACGATAGCTCTAGAATTCCAAAAGACTCGTAATTGTTGCAAAACTCAGCGAAATTTATCAAAATGTTTTATCGGGAGACTTTCACAATCTAAAATCTTAAATGGTATCTAGATATTGATGTTGCTATTTGATGTATAGGGCGATCGCTCCGCCTTGGATAGCAGAGGCATAGTCGAAGCAGTTCCCCCACTGTCACCTTAAAAAAACTGCACAACGCGCCGGAATACATTCCCGGTTTGTTTAACTACCCGGGACATCTCCTGCGGGTCATCAATGTGTGTCCACTGATACAGGGGACGATAGCCCGGGCTTAATTAAGGGTAGTCCTGCATATAGCAATCCTTGCAGGAGTCGTAAATTTTTTACCCCCCCCCAACCCTCCCCGAATCCCCTCGCTCGGGAGTAAGAAATTCACAAATGATGCGAGGATTGCTATAAGTAATTATGCAATTTGATCAACCCCGTCTGTAGAAGGAGATGACAGGCAAAAACCACTACTTGTTTACCAATTAGCAATTGCCAATTTCCAATTATACCAATTTTACATGAAGTTGCATAGAATAAAGATACTGTTTAGAGGTGATGAGTTATGGCACGTCAACTGATT
>NZ_JAUBUG010000118.1:9770-11296 GCF_036705345.1 Microcoleus sp. B3-D2 | reverse complement strand
ACTCGATCGAATAGGGTTTCATTTTTTTCGCTTATGTACTAAATATAGTGTATCATATATACATGGAATCTGCTGTATGTGTTCCGTTGGGGGTGCTTCTTTCTGTAATTGCTGGAGATACAGCAGCATCAGTTTTTTTCGGTCTGGTCTACAGTCTTGTAACGCTTCGTAGACGCAAGGCCTGTGACGATTGAATAATGGATTGAGCGAAAATTCCGCTAAACACGACACATTCCTTGTGGTCATCACTGAATCCATCAGCTCTCTTGTTGCATCCTTGGCTCGTACCAATAATTCGTATGCTGCTTGACGAAAGTCCTTTAATCGTTCACTGTTCATTTAAGGAGTGGATAGGTTTTATTTTTCACCCTCATTCTCTCCTTAACGGTGGCTCTAGTTCTTCTGAAAGCCACCGTTCTCATCTTTGATTAGTCTAAACTACAGTGATAAATTGATTCTAAGAAGCTCAATCGTTTTGGGAAAATATCTACAATGGATCAACAAATCGTGTCAAAAAATGTATCGGGAACACCTTTGGCCAAGCCTGATGAAACACAAAATCCTGTCGGGGATTTAGACAAGAACAGCCCTACAATTACCGATGCGGAGTTCGCGGAGTTTATTAAGCAGGCGATCGCCGAAAACCCCGATGGCGTTAAGGCCAAACTTCCGAATCAGTCTAACGGTGCACCCGAAACAGGTGCTGCTGATAACAGCCAAACTGCGGAATTTATGGGCGTACTAGAAGAAGGTGCGGGCGACAAAGATGACGATGATGACAGCGGCATCGATCGCCGCCGAACCCTCGTCGGTAGCGATCAGGATGACGTAATTGTCGCCACCGGCGATGAGGATGAGATATACGGCAAAAAAGGCAAAGACAAAATCAAAGGAAACCGTCCCAAAAAATATAAAATTTACGGGGGTAAAGATGACGACGATTGCGAGGGCGGCGATGACAACGATGAAATAAAGGGCGATCGTGGCAACGATACCGTCATGGGCGGCGACGGCAACGATACCATCTACGGCGGTAAAGATAACGACACCCTTTTTGGCGGCAGCGGCAACGACACCTGCAAAGGCGATGAGGGCGATGACTGGGTGCACGGCAACCAAGGAAATGATGAGGTTGACGGCGGCGCCGGCAACGATACCGTCTATGGCGGCAAAGGCGACGACAAGTGCGAGGGCGGCGAAGGCAACGATACCGTCAGGGGCGATCAGGGCAGCGACAACTGTGCAGGCGGCGACGGCAACGATACCGTTAACGGCGGCAAAGATAACGATACCGTGATCGGCGGTGCCGGCAGCGACAACTGTGCAGGCGACGACGGCGACGACAACGTTAGCGGCGGCATCGGTAACGATACCGTGATCGGCGGTGCCGGCAGCGACAACTGTGCAGGCGACGACGGCGACGACAACGTTAGCGGCGGCATCGGTAACGATACCGTGATCGGCGGTGCCGGCAGCGACAACTGTGCAGGCGACGACGGCGACGACAACGTTAGCGGCGGCATCGG
>NZ_JAUBUG010000118.1:0-9670 GCF_036705345.1 Microcoleus sp. B3-D2 | reverse complement strand
GATACCGTGATCGGCGGTGCCGGCAGCGACAACTGTGCAGGCGACGACGGCGACGACAACGTTAGCGGCGGCATCGGCGACGATACGCTGATGGGCGGTGAGGGCAACGACGTTTGCATGGGTGACGACGGCGACGACAGCGTGATGGGCGGCGACGGCGATGACAGCGTGATGGGCGGTGCCGGCAAGGATACCCTCGTTACTGGCGACGGCAATGACATGGCAGACGGCGGCGACGGCGACGACAGCGTTAGCGGCGGCGGCAACGGCGACGATACGCTGATGGGCGGCAACGGCAACGATACGCTGATGGGCGGTACTGGCAACCATACCTGTGTAGGCGGTCAGGGAAATGACGTTTATGTCGTGAGTAACAGTACCTCTGGTGCAAGTGCAGTCATCGCTGACTACGAAAACGGCACAGACAAGTTTCTGCTGTTTGGCGACTTGAACTTTAGCAGCTTGACCTTTATACAAGTCGGTGGGAATACCGAAATTCGGGTCAATAAGTTCGCGCTGGCGCTATTGTTGAATGTCAACGCAACGATTCTTGATGCTGGCGACTTTTTGGGAGTTACCGGTTCAAATCCAAATCCAAATCCAAATCCAACTCCAACTCCAACTCCGAACCCGATTTTTAACCCTCCGCGAGAGGAAGTTAATACCAGCCTGATTGCTGGTTCCAGCGGCACCGAGCAAACTATTACTTCTGAATTGTTGCGCTTTGTCGATGAGGCCTCGGGAGATCCTAGCAAGACAGTCTTCAAGCTAACCGAGCTACCCGCTGCTACAACCGGCCAACTATTCTTTAAGGGAGTCGCCGTAACACAAGTCGGTTTTACCTTCACTCAAGCAGACATTAACGCAGGCTTGTTAAGTTTCCAAGCGGCACTAGGTTTTATCGGTGCGGCTAATTTTGGTTTTGAAGTTAGCAACGGCAAAAACGTTCTCACCGGCAAGCGTTTTAGCTTGAATATCGAGCAAGATGTCTTTAAGTATGCTGGCACTCAACAAGCTCAAGTTATTGTCGGTTCTGCGACGCTGGATAACGACATCGAAGGCAGCGATGGTGACGATGATATTACAGGCGGTAAGGCCAACGACACAATTAAAGGCGGCAAAGGTAAGGACACAATTAAAGGCGGCGATGATGGTGACAATATCGACGCTGGCGAGGCTGATGACGATATCGAAGCTGGCGCCGGCAATGACACATTAAAAGCAGGCCCAGGCAAGGACAAAGTTAAAGGCGGCGATGGCGCTGACGATATCGACTGCGGCGATGACGATGACACTCTCGAAGCTGGCATCGGCGATGACACAATTAAAGGCGGTCTTGGGAATGACGTATTAACAGGAAATGAGGGCGATGACTCGATCGAAGGCGGCCTAGGAACCAATACTCTAATTGGAGGTGGTGGAAGGGATCGCTTTATTTACCAAACTTCCCGCCAAGAGATTAAAACAGTTGTAGAAGCTGACTTAATTACTGACTTTAATGTCGATGAGGATCTTTTAGAGTTTTCTACGGCAGTTTTTGGTAATCTCACCGCTTCTAGCTTGACCAAAGTGGAGCTTACTGCTACTTCTACTTTTGGGGCGATCGGCAGCGCTAATTTGCTCGACTTCACCACGGATATCACTGTTCGCAGCATCGCGACTTTGCAACTGCGGTTTGGACAGTTGGGTGGCAACCCAGACGCGCCTATTTTCTGTCAGTTTATAGATGCCCAGACCGGCCGTTCTGTGCTGGTATTTGCTGTTGGGGCGCGCTTTGAAATTGTGACCAGTTTCTCGGCGAGCATTAGCCTGCAAGTCATTAACTTTGTCTTCACGGGCCCGCCACTAAATATTCCTGTCGGTACTGCCGGCCCTGACAATGTGGATTTCACCACTTCTCCGGCCGCAGTTAATTACGATGGTTTAGCAGGCGATGACAAGATTGTCGGCAGCAATTATAACGATAGCCTCAAGGGCGGCGACGGCAACGATACCATCACCGGCGGCCTCGCGGATGTCATCATAAGCAGTGATTTTTACACGTTCGGTTTCGATGTCATAAGCGGCGGCAGTGGTGCGGATCTGTTTGTTTACAGGACAACTGAAGAAGGCGGCGATACGATTACCGACTTTACTGTTGGGGTAGACAAATTCGAGTTTAGCGCGAGCGCTTTCGGCAATTTGACGACGACTAACTTTGACGGTGTAAGTGGTTCAAATCCGGACATTACTGGCAAAGAGTTAGTGATTTTCACAGGCGGCAGTTATGCCTCTTTGGAAGATGCACAAGCTAAAGCCCTGGGCAATTCTACAACTGCTGGTTTCTTCGCCTTGACGAATGCGTTGAACCAGACTGAGTTGTATTTTGACGACAACGGTACCGCAGACGGTGGTTATACCTTCATTGCGAATCTGGGTACTGCAGCTAGCAATCTGGGAACGGCGGACTTTGTATTTACAGGTACGATCGCCTCTTCTGATACTGGCACTACTGTGACTGGTACTACTACCAACTCAGGCAGTGTTGCTGATTTAACTGCTGCTGGGAATACTTTCCCCGTCGCCTTTAACAATTTCGGTTCAGGTGCGGGCGGTTACAACTTCACTACTCCTGTCTTGTTTACCGGAGATGCGGCTGCTAACAGCGTCACTGGTACTGAATTTGCTGACATCTTCAGCGGCGGCAGCGGTGCAGATATTCTGACAGGCGGTGCTGGTGCGGATCTGTTTGTTTACAAAGCAGAAGGCGAAGGCGGCGATAGGATTACTGACTTTACCCCTGGAAGTGACAAATTCGAGTTTAGCGCGAGCGCTTTCGGCAATTTGACGACGACTAACTTTGACGCTGTAAGTGGTTCAACTCCGGACATTACTGGCAAAGAGTTAGTGATTTTCACAGGCAGAACTTATGCCACCATTCAGGAATTTAATGCAGAAGCTAAGGTTCTGGGGAATTCTACAACTGCTGCTTTCTACGCATTTACGAATGCGTCGAACGAAACAGAGTTGTATTTTGACTCGGACGGTACGACAGCCGGTGGTTCTAGTTCTACCTGGATTATTAATTTGGGTACGGCTGCTAGCAATCTGGGAACGGCGGACTTTGTATTTACAGGTACGATCGCCTCTTCTGATACTGGCACTACAGTGACTGGTACTACTACCAACTCAGGCAGCATTGTTGATTTAACTGCTGCTGGGAACACTTACCCAAGCGACTTTAACAATTTCGGTTCAGGTGCTGGCGGTTACAACTTCACTACTCCTGTCTTGTTTACCGGAGATGCGAAGGCTAACAGTGTCACTGGTACTGAATTTGCTGACATCTTCAGCGGCGGTTCTGGTGCAGATGTGATCACTGGCGGTGCTGGTGCGGATCTGTTTGTTTACAAAGCAGAAGGCGAAAGCCGCGATAGGATTACTGACTTTACCCCTGGAACTGACAAATTAGAGTTTACCGCGAGCGCTTTCGGCAATTTGACGACGACTAACTTTGACGCTGTAAGTGGTTCAACTCCGGACATTACTGGCAAAGAGTTAGTGATTTTCACAGGCAGAACTTATGCCACCATTCAGGAATTTAATGCAGAAGCTAAGGTTCTGGGGAATTCTACAACTGCTGCTTTCTACGCATTTACGAATGCGTCGAACGAAACAGAGTTGTATTTTGACTCGGACGGTACGACAGCCGGTGGTTCTAGTTCTACCTGGATTATTAATTTGGGTACGGCTGCTAGCAATCTGGGAACGGCGGACTTTGTATTTACAGGTACGATCGCCTCTTCTCCTGCTGGTACTACTACCAACTCAGGCAGCATTGTCGATTTAACTGCGGCTGGGAACACTTACCCAAGCGACTTTAAAAATTTCGGTTCAGGTGCTGGCGGTTACAACTTCACCACTCCTGTCTTGTTTACCGGAGATGCGGATTTTAACAGGGTCACTGGTACTGAATTTGCTGACATCTTGAATGGCGGAGCGAATACTGATAATTTATTCGGCGGTGCAGGTAACGACAGCATTTTCGGCGACGATGGTAACGACTATCTCTCCGGCGACGCGGGTAGCGATACTCTCAACGGCGGCATCGGGAATGACACTTTAATCGGTGGTGCGGGAACCAATGTTCTCAACGGTGGTGCTGGTGCGGATGAGTTTTTCTTCCTCGGAACTACTGCTGACGGCGGGGATGTAATTACCAATTACAACATTACTGATGATCAAATTAACCTCTCCAGCACTGGTTTTCCAGGCTTTACAACCCAATCTGGACTTTTCCTTTTCCCTGAGAGTGGGTACGCTTACAGCAGCACAGTGTCTGATGTAACTGTGTTTGAAGCAACTTTAACCGCGCCGTCCATCATGGCTATCTACGACGGTTTGTCTACTAAACTGTATTACGATAGCAACGGTTCTACGGTTGGTGGTAACAGTTTGTTTGCCACTGTCGATGTCAATTTGGGACCGACCGGTAATACTGAATTGTTCTTGTTCTAAACGGCAAGAATCCTAATCGCGATATCGGTACGGTTAGGGACACGGCAAGCCGTGTTCCTACAATAAACAGGTAAGGACACAGCCATGCTGTGTCCTTTTTTTTGGTAATTGTTAAACAATGTAGCCGCTCTTTTTTGGGTAGGAAAATGGCATTGCCAAGTCCTCTTTTGCGTTGTTGTCCAGGGTTAGAGTCGATCGCACTCGCGAGGGCAATTTCACCAGCCAATCCGGTTTATTTTACCCCTTATATCGATTCCGGTTGTATCGGAATGATTAAACCGCAGAGGACACAGAGGGTACAGAGAAAGGGAAGAGAGAGATGAATAATTCCGATGCCAACGGATTTGATATTATCCGAAATCAGCACACTGCGCCGTGCCGTTTCCCTACAATTAATCGGGCGGTGGTTAAATTTGTATTCATTAATCCCTCTCCTGTGCAAGTACAAACGACCCTTTAGTTTTTGATAGTAAATTGTCATAGCTTGAATTTTAGTCAACAGCTTTTTTAACAATTAAGCGCAACAGCTAATGATAAAAATTTATAGTTTAATGGTACGAGTGAAGCGGGCAATCCCCCGCCTACAAATAGAGTCCTCGATCGCCCAAATCTAAAATCTATGAGTGCCGACTTCTGTGCCCAAAATTCCTTGTCAGTCAGTTTCGCGGATGTGGAGGCGGCGGCAAATCGCTTGCAGGGCAAAGCTTTCAAGACGCCGGTGCTGACTTCGGGAACTTTCAACAAACGCACAAATTCTCAGGTATTTTTCAAGTGCGAGAACTTTCAGCGCACGGGTTCGTTTAAATTTCGGGGTGCTTGCAATGCTTTAATGCAGCTATCTGAAGCTGAAAAACAGCGGGGAGTGCTGACTTTTTCTTCGGGAAATCACGCGCAGGCGATCGCCCTTGCGGCACGGTTGCTAGAAATTCCTGCTACTGTTGTTATGCCTGCTGATGCGCCAAAAGTCAAGCAAGAGGCGACTCGCGGCTACGGTGCAGAGATTATTTTGTACGATCGCACTCAAGTTTCCCGCGAAGAGTTAGCCGCTAAAATTGGCGCCCAACGGCACTTGACTATTATTCCTCCTTACGATCATGCGTGGGTGATTGCGGGACAAGGTACGGTGGCGCTGGAATTAATCGCAGAAGTTGGGGCGTTGGATTTGCTGCTGGTTTGCTGTGGCGGCGGGGGTTTACTTTCCGGGTGTGCGATCGCAGCAAAAACTTTGTCTCCGCAGTGTAAAGTAATCGGGGTAGAACCTGAGCAAGCAGACGATGCGGCGCGATCGTTCCGCACGAAAACGCTGCAAACTGTTACTAACGCGGATACGATTGCTGACGGTGCGCGCACGCCATCTTTGGGGAAATTAACCTTTCCTTTGGTGCTGCATTATGTTGATGATATGGCGACAGTTTCAGAAGAGGCAATTCGCAGTACAATGTTTTTTATGTGGGAACGGATGAAGATAGTTGTCGAGCCGACTGGAGTGCTGGGGGCAGCAGCTTTGCTTTCAGGTGTTGTGAAAGCTGAAAATGCGAGAGTTGGGGTAATTGTCAGCGGGGGAAATGTCGATTTTAGTCATTAGTTATTGGATATCGGAATGATTTAACCGCAGAGAACGCAGAGAGCACAGAGGGAGACAAGAGAGAGATGAATAATTCCGCTGAAGTGCGGAATTGATATTATTAGTTAAGGAGCTTTGAGATGCTGCCATTAATCTTTGATACCTGCGTGCCCAGAGATGAGATTTTATCGGGAGACTTGTCTCTAGATTTATTTGCAGCAAAATTGCGGCTGGTAGTCGAAGGAACTGCACCTCAAGTTTATCAAGATGCCAATAAATTTTTTGCCAATACCTTCGCAACTGATGGCATTAAAACCCTAATCCGGGAAGTTTTCAGCCGCTTGATGAAGCAAAGCGCTGGGGCTGGGGTGGTTCGTTTGGAAACGAGTTTTGGGGGCGGCAAAACTCATGATGAAATTGCACTCTGGCATATCTGCAAGCAAGGGCGAGAAATTCACGGATTGGAACGCTTTACAGATATTAGCGTGATTCCCGATCGCCCGATCGCCGTTGCAGCGATCGACGGTCGAGATTTAGACCCAGAACAAGGAGTTTATCACTCGGACAGCGGCTTGACTACCTACACTCTTTGGGGCGAAATTGCTTACCAAATTGGCGGGATTCCAGGCTATCAGTTACTGCAAGGCAGCGATAAAAGCGGTGTCAGCCCCGGTACTTCGGTGTTAGAACGGTTGACGGGGGGACAGCCGACTGTGATTATTTTAGATGAAATTGCGCGGTATTTGCGATCGGCAAAAGCGAAACAAATTGGCAGAAGCGATTTAGCCAAACAAGTAGTAGCTTTTCTATTTTCGCTGATGGATTTGGCGGCAGCGTGCGATAATTTAGTATTGGTTTATTCCCTCGCCTCGACAGCAGATACTTTTGCGGAAGAAACGGCAGAATTGCAAGAAACGATGCGCGCTTCTGCAAGACAAGAAAGGGTGTTGAGTCCTTCTACAGATATCGAAATTTACAACATTGTCAAACAGCGCGTGTTTGACAGAGTAAGCGAGGAAGCGGCGCAAAAAGCGGCATCGGAATATTTGGTGGCTTATCGCAATTGCCGCGTTAATTTGCCCGATGGGTGCAAAGATGCGTCATACTCAGAAGCGATCGCCCAAAGTTATCCGTTTCACCCGGAATTGTTCAATCTTCTTACTAAAAAAATTGCTTCTATTCCCGAATTCCAGAAGACGCGGGGCGCTTTGCGATTGTTCGCGCAAGTCGTGCGGCATTTGTGGGAAAATCGCGACGGTTGGATGCCGATGATTCACACGCATCACATTCCTATAGGGATGGATGGCGAAATTACTAACGATCTGACTTCTCGGTTGCAACGATCGCCCCTGCGGAATGCGATCGGCGCTGATATCTACAATCCCGATGGTAGGCCGGCTTACGCACAATTGCAAGATGGGGAATGGATAGCAGCAGGAAAACCGCCGTTTTCTACTTGGGTAAGCAGAACAATATTTTTGCATTCTTTGACTCAGGGAAATTCTTCGGGTATTCGGCTGGCTGAGTTGAATTTGTCGCTGCTGACTCCGGGGGTTGACAGCGGTTTTGTCGATCGCGCTTTAGAAAGATTGACGAAGGTAGCTTGGTATTTAGACTTCGATCCGGTAACATCTTTAGCCCGGTTTAAAGAAGAACCTTCGATCAACAAAATTATTACCGAGGAGAAGGAACAAGTCGGGGTAGTATTGGCGAAAGAAGATTTGCGAACTCGCCGGGATAGCATTTTTGCCAAAAAATTCTTTACCTTAGTTTCTAATATAGAAAGTCCCGGAGATGTAGACGACAACCCGGATGAGGTGGCGTTGTGCGCGATCGACTTTGACGAAGCGACGGTGAATGCTTCTACCGACGCAGCCCCGGAATTAATCGATAGAATTTTTAACAATAGCGGCGAATCGGGGAAGTTTCGCACCTACCGGAATCGGTTGTTATTTTTGGTCGCAAATCGGCTAGAATTAGAAGCGGCGATCGACAATGCCAGAGAATATAAAGCTATTCAAAATATTCTCAAAAGTCAGAATCGGCTGGCAGATTTATCGGGAAGCCAGCAGAAGCAATTGAAGGAACGGGAAGGCGCAAAAGATATAGCTGTGAGAGTATCTTTAACTAATGCTTACCGCCATTTATTTTATCCCTCAAATGACCAAGTAAAAGCACCGAAAGGATTGATGCACTACACTCTTACCGCGCAGGATGCGAGTATGGTGAAAGGCAAAAACAACCAGCAAGATGTGATTCTTAAAGCCCTCAAAGATTGCGGCAAGATTCGCGCCGAAGAAGCTAAACCTTTCGCCCCGGCTTTTATCCTGCAAAAAGTTTGGCCTGCGGGGTTGGATAGTTGGACGACGAAGGCGCTGCGCGATGCTTTTGCTAAGGATTTGAGTTTGAATATTCTGCTTGATGCGGAAGTTTCGATGCTGCGGGAGACGATTCGCGACGGTTTGAAAATGGGCAATTGGGATATGAAAGTCGGGGAGAGACTATTTATCAAAACTGATGATAGCGTGTTGACACTGCCGGAGACGATCGAATTTAGCGATCGCGCTGTATTGTACAAGCGCGGCATTCTCGAACCTCCAGCGCCCAAAGAAGTGGAACTCAGCGCCCAATTGATGCCGAGTACAGAAGCGGCAAAACCCGTGCGGGTGAGGTGGAAAGCCAAAGGAGCATTGACGGTTAGTTTGTATCAAAATGATAGTTTAGTGCCGGGAAATTTCCGCCCTTCCGATGAGTGTGAAATCACCATTGTTAATAACAGTATTTTTCGTGTGGTGGCCGATTACGGTAACGGTGAGACAGCAGAAAAAGCAGCCAATGTCAATCTAAATCCTCAAGTTCCTAACGTGGGAGAGATCAGAAATCCTCCTTATGTTGTGGAAACGCTACAGCCGAGTTTGTGGGATGCGAAACCACCGATTATCGAACTCGATGGCACGATTAATGCGGTATTTGCGGGATTGGGCGATCGCATTAGCGACTACAAAGTGCAAGGCATCGAAGTGCTAGAATTGTCTGTGAATCAAGTAATGGATTATCGTAAATTGGGAACGGCAATTTCCATATTGCAGCGGTGGCAACCGCAAATCGACCAAACCGCAACCATTCAAACCGGCGACCAATTTGTGCGGCTGGAATATCAAGGGGCGTTGCGGGGATTTCAGAGCTTTTTATCGACTATCAACAGTTTGTTGAACAGCCCCGACGCGCAAGCTGATGTTAGTTTGAAAATTACCTTAGAATTCAAGCCAGCTTTGTCAGCAAATGCCTCGGATATTAGCAGTATAAAACAAACGCTCGATCGCAATCCAGTAGAGCGTTTAAATTTAATGGCAAGAGTGATATATTGAAATGTAGGGGCGGGTTCACCTACAATATTTGGCAAAAATTAACACTCTCAAAAACCCGCCCCCAGCCACGGTAAATCGCAATCTACCTCTTTTAACATACCAGCATAATACATAGGCCGGGGCGGGTTTTTGAGATGGTTGGTTGATTGCGTAGATAGTTGGTGAACCCGCCCCTTGTATCTTAAAAGAGTGAGCTAGCCGATCGCCACGTCATTGATTCGATCATACCGACAATCAGGCG
>NZ_JAUBUG010000196.1:0-1052 GCF_036705345.1 Microcoleus sp. B3-D2 | reverse complement strand
GGCAGGTTTTTTTTCATAATTGCTATATTCTACTTTCCAGGATCACACTTGTCAATACCCACCACCTGAATCCTTACCCTCTTTCTTTGCACCAAGCTCGGTTTTATCTGGTTCGATAGATGCGATCTGCATGAACGGACTCGGGATAATATCCCGTGAATCTATAATAAGCTTCTACTTGTGCTTTTAAGTCTCCTGATTCGTTAAAATTATCCCAGCTCATCCGGTATAAAAATACATATCCTTCAAAACAACTGGCTGATAGTTTAGCTCCAAACTCTACGTTTTTTCCGGCTTTCCCTCTGACTCTGGGACGGATGTGGGGTTGGCTTAAACTTACTATTCTATCCTCAATACTCTGTTTCTCGTTGTCAAATAACCACTGTTGTTGGCGATACACTTCTGTGAGGACTAGCAAGGTTTTATATTGCTTTTTATTCAGACCTTTTAGGGTCGCACCTGAATCGATTAGCTGTTCAATATGAGCGAGGTTTCTTTTGATATATTGAAGTTGTTTTTTAATTGCCTGTCTTTTTTTGTTGCGGGATGGTCTTCTTTGTTTGGCTATTAATAAGTCATCTTTTCTGGCGACATTACGGTAGGTTCTTGGTTTTTTCTGGATTTGACCTTTGAGCTGTTTATACAGGATATCTATGATTTTATCTGTGTGCACTCTGGCTCTGTTTAATAGTCCTAAGTCGGTCGGATAACTAATATCGGCTGGAGCGCAGGTTGCATCTATGATTAGTTTACCGCGATTGGATGACTCATTTTTGGCGTCCGAATCCTTTTTTTTTTCTGGTTTGATTGGGGTGGTGGAGCGTATTTTTTCGACCAGGCGTTCGTTGACTTTATTAATTACATTCCAACTAATCCGTTGGCGAAAGTGTACTAATAGTGATGGGTCAAATGGTAGTTCATTGCTGTAGCTTGATTGACCGATAAAGTATTGTAGATACGGGTTTTCACGGATCTGTTCTACTGTTTCCCGATCGCTAATTCCCAGTTTTTCTTTGATGATTAATGCTCCCAACGCCATCCTAAACGATTTG
>NZ_JAUBUG010000117.1:0-11699 GCF_036705345.1 Microcoleus sp. B3-D2 | reverse complement strand
GATTTTTCCGCGTATGATTTTTCTTCTTTCCTGAGTAGCACTTTTTCTGCTCTTCATAGTCTTTAGGTCTTTCCCTGACTTGTTCTGAGCTATCTACCACTAACTCCCATTCCTTCAGCATTTCCTTGACCCATTCCCCGTCTCCTTCGTTTTTTTTTACTTGTTCTAATAAACTCGCTGGTAACAATTCTCGTAATATCTCTGACCAGTCATGAAACAGACTGTGCGCTGTCGATTCACTCACGCCGAATTGCACACCCAACATTTGAAACGTTGGCATGTGATGGAGGTAGACTAAAGTTAGCAAGATTTGCTCCCTCACGGAAAGCTTTGGCTTTCTGCCACCGCCTTTGTTAATTATCCTAATTTTGGTGTTTTCATGCACAGCCTGCTTTTTTTCCTCTAAAGCGGCTGCTTGGGTTATTAGCTGTTGCAGTTGTTCGTAGTCAACTCCTATCAGCCGTTTAGTCTAAGAGTGGGTTTTTAGTGATGTATTCTAGTAGCGAACTCATGCTCAGCCCCGAAAACAAGATATTTTACCATCTCTCCCTACTCTTTATTTTATTTTTCGGAGATGTCTATAAGAGCATATCCCCAACGCGGCTGACTACTCAACACTAAACCGAGTCCCATCTAGAGCGACACAATGCCGTAAGCGTATCGGTGAAGCGATTGCAGAACACCGGAGTTTATCAGTAGTGCTAAAGAGCAAAAACCGAAACAGACGACTGTAATGCTCAGCCTTTTTTGCAACTACGACAACAAATAGCCACCCCCCAAAGCCATCGCAACTTTACTAACAGCTTGAAACCACCAATAATGCCCCCAAGAACGCCCAACTATTAATTAGTACCCCTGCTAATTTCACTTGCATTTCAAGAGTCGTCAACCCGCGTATCAGCAAAGGAAATAGGGGATAAAAAGCTACAGAATGCTGCTGCTCGTCCTCTGCATAGCTGTAGCCTAAATTAGCGATTTCGACGTACCATTTACCGTCGCAGTGCGAAAACTGTTCCCAGCCACTTTTGGGAAGGAAGCCGCTTACAAAATCCCGAGGTGGCCGGGGAACATACAGGGGCGGGTTTTTGCAGACTAAAGGAGTAATTAGCTGCATCCCGATCGCAATTACCGATCGGCTCAGACACCACATAGCAATTACAAAAATTAACCCGTCCCTGCTTTTGGAGCGATCGAGGCGCGGAATTACTTCTAGCCCTAAATCCGTATTTGTCATGGCTAAAACAGCGCAAGACTGTAGATTTAAAATTAATGTATAGTCCGCTGCCCAGCGATCGCCAAATATATACGTAAGTAGAGCCGTACTGCTAATTTTAACGCCCGAGTTTATTGGGAATCCCTTCGCAGCCACCGGGAATAGTCTCTCTCGACTTTGAGCCGCACCAAGCGCAGCAGTAATAGCGCTGCTCGTCCGATAGCCGCTTGACACCGGTGAAATCAGCGTGTTCAACCACAGCGCCGGTATGTTCACCCGTTTGATAGTTGGGAAATTCGGTACGGCTGCGGGGAGATGCAGTTTCTGCCGAGCCGTAGAATAATGCGGCGCCTCTCATGTCGGCGCGAGCAAGATTGGCGTCGTACAAGACAGCGCGGGAGAGGTTGGCTTTCACTAAATCGCACTTGCTGAGATTGGCGCGGACGAGGTTGGCTTCGCTCAAATCCGTCCACCGCAAATCAGTGCCAGCCAGGTCAGCACCCGCTAACATGACATTGAGATCGATAACACGGATACCGTGATCTCTATCTTCAGCGTAGCCGCCGTCACCGTCAAGGATGGGGCGGCCTAAAAGCCGATCACGCTTCAGAGGAGTAACCAATCTAGACTGCGACAAAAACCGCAGAATTTTAGCTTTACCTTCAGCATCTACACTGCTCATAATCGCAGCCGTGCGACCTTCTGCGATCGCCCTTTCCTGCGGCCAGTCTTCCAAAAACCCTTGTTCGTCAAGGGCTAAGTCCGAAACCCCTTGAAAATAAGCATCGATCGTTTGCTGCTGCGTAATTCGATTTTGCTGAATCGTCAAATCTTTCGAGATCACGTACTGCCGCCAAGCCACGTAAACGCCCAAAATTGCGATCAAAATTTGACCCAAAGCGCCGATCAGCTCGCCGAGAGCGCCGATGGCGTCCCAGTTGATTTGGATGTTGCGGCTTCCCGGTTCAGTATTACTACCGCTGAGCATCAGCAAGCCAACAATCCCAGCTAAAAGCCCGAAGCAGGCGACGATCAGAGTGCGCCAAGTCGGCGGAATTACCTGCGCCCAGATTTTGCCCCAACTCGGCCACATCAGCCGCAGCGATATGCCGATCGCACCGACGCCACCAATTAAGCCCAGCCAAATGTTGTCATTGGCCAGCCCAAAAATCATCGCTGCGATCAACCCCAGCGTCAGCGCCGACCCCGACTTCTCAGCAGTCGTTTGTTCCGGCTGCTCCGGCAATAAAACCTTGCGAGTTGGAGGCGGGGGCACGGGTTTTTTCGGTTCAGCAGTAGCGACGATTGTCCCTGATTCTGGTGGCGCAGTAGGGCTCGCACCGTTGAGACTTTCTACAGTCACGTTAGATTCAGGGCGATTGGGTTGAGAAGAGTTGTTTTCTGGTGTCATGCGTTGAGGCAAGTTCTAATTTTAGCCGGTCATTATAACGATTTTAACTAACTTTCGCAGGATTCTAGATAGCATTACAATATAAATATCCACTAATTATACTCAAAGAGGTAACATATTATGACCCTGGTACTCCCCAATCTGCAAGAAAAACAAATGGGTCAAGTAATCACTACAATCACCGTCACGAATTTCATCAATCTAGTTATGGCTGAACGAGGATTCATTGCTGCTGAGGAAGTTCGCTCTGTTACCCTCGATAACGTTGTTGTCGATACCGGAGCAACTTTGCTTTCCTTGCCAGCTCCTATTATTAGCCAACTAGGTTTAAGACAAGTAGGAGAAAGAGATGTAGAAACATCAGCGGGCATCAAAAAAGGTCGAATTTTTGCAGGCGCTCAAATTATTGTAGAGGGGAGAGAAGGGAGATTTGATTGTTTAGAGTTACCCGAAGGCGTTTCTGCTGTTTTGCTGGGCGTGATTCCCATGGAAGAACTAGGCTTAGAACCTGATTTGAAAAATCGACGGTTGCGAGTATTGCCGATGAACAATCAGCAAACATATCTGATGGGTTAGTCGATCGGCGTTTACCATAGCACCAACTTCTCGCCTGTGATTCCTATGATGCCCCGTCAATTATCCGCCCTCAAAAATGTTTATAGTGAGAACTAAAATATTCAAAAATTTTTGAGTAATTTATTCCTCATCACAAACGACTTTTCTAGATGATTGATAGCTTATATATTATTAACATCGGTTGAATAAAATCGATCAAAAAAATTTTTTTTGGTATATGTAAGTTTTTTGCCCTACCTCTATCGAGCAGAATAAGCCTTGAGCAAATACACGCCAACCGTCCCAAATATCAAAACAATTATCCCCAAAACTAACTCCACACTAAATCTTGGAGCATTGCCCAAAGCGACAAGAATTTGCTGCCGCACCACAAACGCCAACAGCCAGCAAATCTCCGCCTTCAGCCAAGCCAAAAAGCCTCTGCCCAACAGATATTGCCGGTGAGCGTTCTCAGAAGTAATCCGTACCGGATAATTAAAAGTATGCGGATAGCGCGAAACTGCCGTTAAAACCGCAAAAATAATGGCAGCAACCGCCGGCACGAGCCAAATCGTCACCTTGTCGCCCCAAGCATCAGGCAGCCCCCCTAAGCCGAAATGAATCGGAATTCGATCGGGCAAAACGGCCCAAAACTTGACGATGAGCAAAACAGCCAGCAAAATCGCGATCGCACCGAAAAGCTCTACTGCCACTAAAACAGGCGAAAGCCCCAGAGAAATAATCGGTCGTTGGTTTGGTGCGTTTCCAGTCATGGCTACTTAAAATTAGATTAATATTGAAAATAATAGTATTGGTTCCAATTTCATCCCCCAACAGCTTTCGTTGGGGGTTTCCAAACATCCCGCGAGGTTCTATGACGGCTCAGGTCTTGATTGAAAAGAAAAAGTTAGAAAAACCGCCCCTAACAATACACACATTAGGCGATCGCGTCCTGCGGCAGCCAGCAAAGCGCGTCAAAAGCGTTGATGCAGAAATTCGGCAGCTAGTCCGAGAAATGCTGCAAACCATGTACAGTGCCGACGGTATCGGTTTGGCCGCCCCCCAAGTCGGAGTCCACAAACAAGTAATCGTCCTCGACTGCGACCCGGAAAACCCCGCAACACCCCCAATCGTTTTGATCAATCCCACCATCAAAAGTAGCAGCGGCGATATCTGCATCTTGCAAGAAGGGTGTTTGAGCATTCCGGGAGTTTATTTAGAAGTCAAACGCCCAGAAGTCATTGAAGTATCCTACCGCGACGAATACGGTCGCCCACAAACCCTGATAGCAACAGAGTTACTGTCGAGGGCAATTCAGCACGAAATGGATCACCTCAACGGAGTGCTGTTTGTAGACAGAGTAGAAAACAAGCTGGCACTAAATGAAGCATTAGTCAAGCATAAATTTTCGCCCAAGGCAGTAAAATCAGTATGATGGCAGGAACTCCGAAAAGTGGTTTACTCTTAGCTCTTTCGTGCATCACTGCGATCGCGGCAGTCGGCTCCATCTTTGAGCTGTCATCGGGAGAAGCTCAACTTGGCAATTTAGTCACGGGCATCATCCTCGCCCTGAGCGTACCGCTAACGGGCATATTTTTCTATGCAGCCGTTCAGGATGCCAGGGCAAATCTATAAGCAGAGTTTTTAGTCATGAGTTTTTAGTCATTAGACATCTCCAGAAAAGTAGGTTTTGGGCAGGCAGAATGCCTAACCCTTAATCCCCACAAGAATTTTTGGAGATGTCTATTAGTCATTAGTTAGGACATAACAACTAATAACTGTGGCATAAAAATAGCGGATAAATAACATCAGCTAACAGCTCGCGAACTCATCACTAATCACTGTGGAGTAAAGACTGCCCAAAAATAACATCAGCTAACACCTCGCGCACTCATAACTCATGACTAATGACTGATGACTGATGACTCATAACTCATGACTAATGAAATCGGATTTCTGCGACAAGTGCCAGCCAAAGACGCTGCGGGAACGCCAGCATCCAAGTACCAACTTTGTGAAGATGGGGAATTGGTCATCGGACGCGATCGCAATTGTCAAATAGCTTTAGAGTCGATCAATCACGGCATGGTTTCCCGTCGCCACGCCACGATCCGTCCCCTAACTCAGGGTACTGTAACGAGATGGGAAATTTGCGACCTCAACAGCGCTAACGGAACTTATATCAACGGAAAAAAGCTCTCTGGCTGCCAAACTTTAGAAACAGGCGATCGCATCATTCTCGGCCTTGACGGCCCTGAATTTATATTTGAATCTCCCGTAACCCCTTACCAAAATAAACCCGGATTAAGAGCACCACAAAGGGGCAATTTTGCTGGTAGCGAAAAAGACGCTCTCACTTTAACTCAATTATTCCCGATCGCCTCCACTGGCAAACAATTAAGCCAAAAAGCTTACTTATATCCAGGTATTGCCACAGTTATTGTTGTCGTGTCGATGTTTGTCGCAGTTGGAAATTCCGCAGCATTCAATTTGCTGCTGTCAGCTTACCTCGCCGGTGCGGCTTACTACTTTATCTATCAACTGTGCGGCAAACACAAGCCTTGGTGGGTATTGCTTGGTTCGGCGTTAGCTACAGTCCTGATTGTGATCAGCCCCTTATTAATTGGATTTATATTCGTATTTAGAGAAATTTTGCCCGGCCGCCTGCCAACCGCAGGCGAAACAATCAGTTTTTTGCCTTTTTTGAACAGAATGTTTTTCGGGGCGGGTCTGATGGAAGAATTGCTGAAAGCCCTGCCCGTTTTGGGAGCGATGCTGCTGGGAAATTGGCTGCGAAATCCGTGGCGCGATCGAATCGGCGTTTGGGAACCTTTAGACGGAATTCTGTTAGGAAGTGCTTCGGCAGTCGGCTTTACACTGTTAGAAACTCTGGGACAGTACGTTCCCAATGTCATCCAAAATGTCACCCTGCAAGCAGGGGCTGAGGCCGGACAATTAGTAGGATTGCAGTTGCTAATTCCCCGCATTTTGGGTTCCGCCGCCGGACACATGGCTTACAGCGGCTATTTGGGATATTTTATCGGTTTGAGCGCCCTCAAACCCAGGAAGCGCTGGCCTATTTTGGCCGTAGGTTATTTCAGCGCTTCCGCACTTCACGCTTTGTGGAATGCGTCGGGAGCAGTCAGCGTACTTTTGCTGGCCTTGGTGGGAGTTTTGTCCTATGCCTTTTTGGTAGCCGCGATTTTGAAAGCCAGAGCTCTGTCTCCCAATCGAGAGCAAAATTTTGCAACTCGAATATTCTTTGAAAAGTGACTTCTGAGTGCTTAATTGTTGAGGTGCGATCGCACCTCAAGCTGCCATTTTTTTCTTGTGTTTTAACCAGCTTAAACCTGCCCATGCTAAAGCTGTACCCCCTGCGGTGAGAGGTTCGGGAACTGGTTCGGCTTCGGTATCCACTAGAGTGTAAGAAAACCAGCTATTGTAGAACTCTCTACCGGTTAGCTCTGTTCTACCGTCGCGACCGGTCGTATATTGCTCGTAATACCCAAAAAACGCAGAGCCCGGCGGTGCATCCACATAAGGCACAGGGAATGTCTCGATATACCAAGATATTCTGCTGTCCAGTATGAACCATACAGGCGGTTCGCCTGGATCTTCATAGCTTACTTCTGTGATCACCTGGTCGCCACCGCTTGTATTCAGTCCGGTAAAATTCCCTTCATAAAAGGAAGCTGTAACCCCTGCGAAATCTTGGTATTTTTTGCTTCCTCCGAAAGTGTAACCGTAGAATCTTCCCTCGGAAACTGCAATTTCTTCAACTCCTATTCCTGTAAGGGTGGAGTTATCCACTTTCAAATAACTTCTCCCAGGGGTGGAATCCAAATCCAAAGTGTAGGTGAGTAAGGCGGCTTGTGCTTTGTCTACTCCTACCAATGAAACGCCTGAAAACAAACTTAAAATTGTGGTAGCGATCGCACTTCCTAATCTCTGCCTTAGTTTTTGACTCATTGTTTTTTATTAAGCTTTACGTAAGTCTAGTTTATTTGAGTGAGCGATCGCCCGTAATTATCCGCATTCTTAAAGTAAATTTTTTTCAATTCAAAGATTGCCGAATGTAAACAACCGAAGTAATACGGATGCGTCATCTGTTGTATTTGTATAATTTATGACTTTCACTATTACTTTTGAACACAAACCAGAAAAATGTTTGATCGCAATCGCCAAATATTCCGACGGGTTTGTGTTGTGGCGATGCTGCAGAGGATCATCTTGATGCCTATACACACTTAGTAGGATTTGTCAATACGCAATTTACAGACATTTTACCCCTGTATTCTGCCCTTGTGTATGATTCGCTACTGTTTAATTGCCGGATGCGATAATCGCAACTGAACTTAGAAATTCTTCACAAATAGTTTGACTGTGGTACTATCTGGATGGCTGTGAGTAGCTGAGGGAAGCCAAGGGGCTTGATTCCTGTGGTGGTGGAGGAGAATCCAGGAGTGCTAGATAGGATGTCATTGGGATACGCAAACGTTTTCGCCCAGCGAAGTCAACTCGAACCCCTCCGCATTGGGGTGATTGGGGTTGGCAATATGGGCCAGCATCACACGCGAGTTCTAAGCTTGCTAAAAGATATCGAACTCGTGGGTGTTGCAGACATAAATGTAGAGCGGGGAATAGATGTAGCAAGCAAATACCGGGTTCGCTTCTTTGAAGACTACCGAGATTTGCTCGCCCACGTAGATGCAGTTTGCGTCGCCGTTCCAACTCGCCTGCATCACCCTGTGGGGATGTCTTGTCTCCAAGCGGGTGTTCACGTTTTAATTGAAAAGCCGATCGCGGCTAGCATTGCCGAAGCCGAATCTTTGGTCAACGCGGCTGCTGAGGCCCACCGGATTTTACAAGTGGGTCACATCGAGCGCTTCAATCCAGCTTTTCAGGAACTCGGCAAAGTGCTGAAAACTGAAGAGTTACTGGCATTGGAAGCTCACCGGATGAGTCCCTATTCCCAGCGGGCTAACGACGTATCGGTAGTTTTGGATTTAATGATCCACGACATCGACTTGCTTTTGGAATTGGCAGATTCCCAAGTGGTGAAGCTGACCGCCAGCGGCAGCAGGGCATCAGATTCAGGTTATTTAGACTACGTGACAGCGACGCTGAACTTTGCTAACGGCATTGTCGCCACCCTGACTTCCAGTAAGGTGACGCACCGCAAACTCCGTTCAATCGTGGCTCACTGCAAAAATTCTCTAACAGAGGCAGATTTTCTCAACAACGAAATCTTGATTCACCGACAAACAACCGCCAATTACGTGACGGATTACGGTCAGGTGCTTTACCGTCAAGATGGGTTGATCGAGAAAGTTTACACCAGCAATATTGAACCGCTCCACGCAGAATTGGAGCATTTTATTAATTGCGTGCGGGGTGGAAATCAGCCTTCTGTGGGAGGAGAACAAGCTCTCAAAGCTCTGCGGCTTGCGAGTTCGATCGAGCAAATGGCTCTCGACGGTCAAGCTTGGTATCCGAAAGAGCTAGAGTCTACTTTGCAAGTTAGCTAAATCAAGACAAATCGTGTCGTTTCCGGGTGCTTTTACAGTTTGGGTTTGTTGTTCGTTGAAGAGGGTAACTGTTCCCATGCAACCGGATTCGATGTCTGTCGATTTGAGATTGGACCATTCGGCGTGAGAAGTTCGGCGAGCGCCTGCGTCGAGTTGCGCTCAGTCGAACGATTTTAGACTTTAGATCGACCAAAAGCATCCAGGATACAAGCCCCCGAATTCATCCATCCAGAAATAAAAAACTTGTATCCGATAAAGGAGCCCCCGAATTTATCCGTGGGGTCAAGGCTTTAATCTAAAATCTAAAATCTAAAATCTAAAATCGATTGACTCAGCAGATGAATCTGGGGGCTTGAACTAAGGTTTTAACTTTTTGCACTCGACAACAGGAGTCGTGGGCAAGTATCCGTCTTTAGGTGAAGTCACGATTTATGCCAACAAAGAGCGACTATTTGACGACTGATGGTTTTGCTAACTAGCTGATTGCCATGAGGACTCAGGTGAATGCTGTCTCGATACAAAGTTGGAAATTCGGCCGCACAATTGAAAATGGGAAGAAAATCTATGTAAGTAATTTTCTCTGTTTCTACGAGTTCGGCGAGACGCGCTCTAGCATTGACTTCCCAGTCGCGAGGGCCCGGGCCGCCGAGTTCGCCCCGCTTGGGCGTGACGGCTAGCAAAAACTCGACGTTGGCGGATACAGCTATTTTCTGGATTTGGCGAATAGCCTCTAAGTTGCTGCCTACTACATCGCCACTTGTGGCTCCGGGTGCTGCCAATTGGCGAGTCGGCACGGCAGGTAGCAGGTAGCGGCTCAATAACTCTAGCGTAGCCGATCGGGGTTTGTGATCCGGGTAAGATCGATCGCGCCCCACAACCAGAGCACAGGGAGCCGATGCAAACAAATCGTCCGTATTGAGCAGCAACACCACAACATTTGCCCCAAAAACACCGAACCGATTGGCGTAAGCAAGTTGATTCCTCGGCCCCCAAGAATTGGCTGAGGCGTTGAGAACTTCAAAATTTGAATAGTTGACTTGTGAAGCTAATTGTGGATCGCTCGCCAGATTCTGTACTTGCAGTCTCAAATTCCGAGTCATAATTTCCGAGATTGTATCTGTCTGATGTGTCCACCAACCGCCGTTGGCGACAGAATCTCCCAACAGCAAGACACGCAGAGTTTCTGGAGGGGGTATCGGGGCGATCGCTCCGCTACGCATCGAATACTCGTTAATCTCAATCCGGTTGCCCAAGCGACGCACCTTCTGGTTAGGCGCCAACAAATAGCCGCACTCGGCATCGGCAATGTAAATCAACGGATTACCAAAACCCAGCAGCACCCGCAGGATCACTTCGATTACTGCCCCCATTCCTGCGGTGACAGCCAAAATTATGAGAACAACTTCCACCACTTAACCTCGATAGAGAAGGATAAACCCCTGCCGACACCAAGGTATAAAAAAGAATGCAACTGCAGTCAAGCTTTCAGCCCCGATTATAGTCAGCAACACTCCGGACAGTTTTTGGAACGATACTACAAGCTTACGCGGGGCAAGGAGCATAAAAAAGTCGAATTAAATGCCGCGTCAGGGGTGGATCTGACATTGATTTAATTATCCACAGTGGGTCAAAGTCAAGCGAGAGTAAGCCATTGGGCCATATAAAAACTGTCCGGACTATTGAGTCAGTCGATTTGAGATTAAGTGAAGTGAGTAGGTCGCCTATGTAAAATCTAAAATCTAAAATCTAAAATCTAAAATCTAAAATCTAAAATCTAAACTGTTATGGCTCCGGGGTTTGAGCAACTTGGCGACCCGATTAAGTCAACCGAATCGCCCCCGTGGATATAGAATTCTAGAATATACCGTGACTCATCCGCCGTCAGCAGTCAGCGAACTTGGTGGTTTCAGGAAAATCCGTGGACTTAAAACAAATATTCAAAACGCCGAATCCCATAATCGGTGTCGTACATTTACAGCCTTTGCCAACTTCTCCCCGCTGGGGCGGAAACCTCAAAGCTATTATCGGAAGAGCCGAGCAAGAGGCTACAGCGCTGGCTTCTGGTGGCGCAAACGGTATCATAGTCGAGAACTTTTTCGACGCTCCTTTTGCTAAAGACAGCGTAGATCCAGCGGTGGTAAGTGCCATGACTCTGGTAGTTGAGAGGCTAACCAATCTCGTGACGCTGCCGATCGGCGTTAACGTGCTGCGAAACGACGCCCACAGCGCGATCGCCATCGCCTCCTGCACAGGAGCTCAATTCATCCGCGTCAACGTCCTCAACGGCATCATGGCTACAGACCAAGGCTTAATTGAAGGCCAAGCTCACCAGCTACTGCGCTACCGCCGGGAATTGGGCAGCGATGTCAAAATATTAGCAGACGTGTTAGTCAAGCACGGGCGACCCCTAGGCAGCCCCAACTTGACCACAGCCGTCCAAGAGACGATCGGGCGAGCTTTAGCCGACGCCGTAATCCTTTCCGGCTGGACAACTGGTAGCCCTCCCAATCTCGAAGACTTAGAACTCGCGAGTGCTGCTGCTGCGGGAATTCCAGTTTTCATCGGCAGCGGCGCCTCGTGGGAAAACATTTCCACCCTCATGCAGGCCGCTGACGGCGTAATCGTATCGAGTTCCCTGAAACGAAACGGCCGCATCGAGCAGCCCATCGATCCGATCCGCGTCAGTCAGTTTGTAGAAGCAGCCCGCCGCAGCTTGTCACAGAAAGAGCGCGAACAGGAAAACAGAGACGCTAATGGCTCAAGAGGGCCCACACCGGAACCGGGCAAAGTCACAAGTAAAACGTAAAATGGGAATTGTTGACAGTTGGCAGTTGGCAGTTGGCAGTTGGCAGTTGGCAGTAGTCAGTAGTCATCAGTTATCAGTCATCAGTCATTAGTTAACAATTAACAGCCATTAGTCAACAGTCAACAGTCAACAGTCAACAGTCAACAGTCAACAGTCAACAGTCAACAGTCAACAGTCAACAGTCAA
>NZ_JAUBUG010000195.1:0-1055 GCF_036705345.1 Microcoleus sp. B3-D2 | reverse complement strand
ATCAGTGCAACCTTAAATGCGGGTACACAAAATACGATTACGAATCTTGCCAGTATCCAGAATATTACAGCAAGTGGAACGATCAGTGCGGGAACCTTAAGTGGAAGTCTGTCAACATCAGCACAGAACTCTATCACTAATCTTGCAAACGTAAGCACGCTTACTGCAACGAATGCGAATATCACGAATGCCACGATCAGTAATTTAAGTGGTTTAACCAATATCAGTGTAACGGGAACGGTACAGGCAGGAACTGTAAGTGCAACAAGTGTAACCGGAACCAGTGGTACTTTTGATAATATTACGGTAACGGGTACTATTGTAGGAGGTACGATCAGTGCTACCTTAAATGCGGGTACACAAAATACGATTACGAATCTTGCCAGTATCCAGAACATTACAGCAAGTGGAACAATCAGTGCGGGAACTTTAAGCGGCTCATTAAGTACAAGTGCACAAAATAGCATCACTAACCTTGCTAATGTAAGCACGCTTACTGCAACAAATGCGAATATCACGAATGCCACGATCAGTAATTTAAGTGGTCTGACCAATATCAGTGTAACGGGAACGGTACAGGCAGGAACGGTAAGTGCAACCAGTGTAACCGGAAGCAGTGGTACTTTTGATAATATTACAGTAACCGGTACTATCGTAGGCGGTACAATCAGTGCAACCTTAAATGCGGGCACACAAAATACGATTACGAATCTTGCCAGTATCCAGAATATTACAGCAAGTGGAACAATCAGTGCGGGAACTTTAAGTGGAAGTCTGTCAACATCAGCACAGAACTCTATCACTAATCTTGCAAACGTAAGCACGCTTACTGCAACAAATGCGAATATCACGAATGCCACGATCAGTAACTTAAGTGGTTTAACCAATATCAGTGTAACGGGAACAGCTCAGATCGGTACTGTAAGTGCAACAAGTGTAACCGGAACCGGTGGTACTTTTGATAATATCACGGTAACGGGTACTATTGTAGGAGGTACGATCAGTGCAACCTTAAATGCGGGTACACAAAATACGATTACGAATCTTGCCAGTAT
>NZ_JAUBUG010000116.1:6275-11938 GCF_036705345.1 Microcoleus sp. B3-D2 | reverse complement strand
AAGACATTATTACTGAATTAATGAAAATCAGGCGAAACAAACTACCATTTTTTCAGAGGGGAATGAGGGCTATGTCCTTGATTATATCAGTGTTCTGACGGGGTTGTCACCCCGTCAGCCTCATCCTATCGGCTGGCGATCGGCAATAAACTAGGTTTATTACCGATCGCCCCTTAAAAGAAAAAGATTTAACGATAGTAGGCTTCGAGATTTCAAGCATTTGAGGGTCTTCTTCACCACGAAGACTCTCTCTAACACTGCACACCCTACAGTTTATCGTTTCCCGGCTCTACCTCGTCTTTAAACTGGAACGAGAGTCGGCTCTAAAGTTGCCACTAATTTGAGATTGTACTCAGCCTCAAAAACAGGCTTTTTATAATCCAAACTCCACATTTCCAGAGCGCAATCGTCCCCGGGATTGAGCGGTTGCAGCCGCAAGTGAAACTCTCGAACTTCCTGGCGGTGTTCGCATTTAAAATCATAAATTGCGCCAATTTGTCGCCTGTCTAAAGCCACTGCTAACCGTAGAAAAGGATGCAATTTACTAACGACTTCTCGGTATTTTTTGGGAAGTATTAGAAAATTTTCGTGCTTTTTTTTGGGAGGATTTTTACGGTGATAGCGAGCTAAATTGGCAATTACTTCTATCTCTGTTTCAGTGTATCCTAATAACTCACCATTCCGAATTAAATAGTAAGAATGCTTGTGGTGCGCCGAATGACTGACGTACAAACCACTGTTGTGAAGAATCGCGGCTGCCCACAGCAACTCCCGTTCTTCGGTTCCCCAAGAGTGCAGAATTCCTTGAGTTTGGTCGAACAATTTGAGCGCAAATGCTGCGGTTCTTTCGCTTTGTTCTAAATTGACTTGATATTTGTCAGCCATGTGCAGAATGCTGCGCTGGCGGATGGAACCTTGATAGCGCAAGCGGTTTTCAATCAAACCGTGGCTCAGCATCCAGTCAACAATTACGCCTTCTCGTAAAGAGCGATCGCAAACAGTCAGCGATTCCATTCCTAATAGTGTCATCGCTTCTTGCAAAATTAAGGCACCTGCTAGAATAATTTCTGCCCGCTTGTCCGACATTCCCGGAATTGCCAGCCTTTCTGAGTAAGAAAGTTTGCGAAAGCGATTGACTAAATCGCGCAAATCTTTTAAACTTAATTGATATCCAGCCAGTGGACTCGGCACTGTTCCCAACTTTTCGCGAGCGTTAATTGCAGCCAGAGTTTCGATGGTTCCAGCAGTTCCAATCAAGCGCAGAGGTTCGCCCGCATAGAAGTGAGAGCGCAATTCGTCAATCGGTCTTTCTAGCGAAACCCGAATATAAGCTTGCAAATAAGCAAACTCCTCTCTGCTAATCGGGTCAGTTTTAACAAATTGTCCTGTTAAGCGAACAGCACCAATTTTTGTACTGGTGAGAGAGCGAGCCTCAGAACTGTCTGCTAAAATCAACTCCGTAGAACCGCCCCCAATATCAATAATTACCTGCGACTGATTGTTAAACTCCATACCCGAAAGAACGCCGAGATAAATTCTCCGCGCTTCTTCCTGACCGGAAATCAAGCTAACATTCAGGTCTAATTCTTCAGCAATTTGTTTGAGGAACTCTCGCCCGTTAGGGGCTTCCCGAACCGCACTGGTAGCAACAGCGATAATTTGTTCGGCATTGAAAGTTTTAGCAATATCTTGAAAACGGCGCAGAGTGGCGATCGCCCTTTCCATAACCTCGGACTTCAAGCAGCCTGTCTTAACCTCACAATCGCCCAACCGAACCGTATCTTTTTCTCTAGCAATAATCGTAAACGCGGGCAATTTCGGATCGATCCGCGCCACCACCATGTGAAATGAGTTAGTACCCATATCAATAGCAGCAATAATGCGATTTGACTCCGCAGAAGCAAGTGAATTAACCATTGGAGTATCGGGGTTGACAGATATTTATAATTATTTCACGAATCCAGTTAGGCATTCTATTAAATTAGCCAAAATCGGGAACTGCTGACTGGGCAAGACTTTCACCTGTTTTAAATTCCGATAGAAGTATGCTCGCGAGCAGAGATAGTAAGTGATTGTGCCTAAAATTTGATAAAATCTAGAGTTAAAAATCTCAAATCTAGAATTGAAATGCTTAAAGAGCCCGATCGCCAACCCGAATCCACATTGCTAACCGTCGTGAGGCTTTTGAGATGGGACAAACCAGCAGGAAGGCTGATTTTAATGATTCCAGCCCTCTGGGCAGTCTTTTTAGCAGCAGACGGGAGGCCGCCCGCAGCATTGGTGGGCGTGATTGTGTTGGGTACCTTAGCCACGAGTGCGGCGGGATGCGTCATCAACGACTTGTGGGATCGCGATATCGATCCCGAAGTAGAAAGAACTCAATCGCGCCCCCTAGCATCCCGCGCCCTCACCGTGCAAACTGGAATAGGAGTTGCTTTAATTTCCTTTGCTTGTGCGGCCATTCTCGCTTTTTATCTCAATCCTTTAAGCTTCTGGCTGTGCGTCGCCGCCGTACCAGTAATTATCTGCTATCCACTGGCAAAAAGATTCTTTGCAGTGCCGCAATTAGTGTTATCAATTGCGTGGGGTTTTGCCGTTTTAATTAGTTGGAGCGCCGCCGTTGACGAATTAGAATTAGCGACTTGGCTGCTGTGGGGTGCAGTCGTGTTTTGGACGATGGGATTTGATACAGTTTATGCGATGAGCGATCGGGAAGACGATTTGCGTTTGGGGGTGAATTCGAGCGCTATTTTTTTTGGGGATTATGCGGCTAATGCTGTGGGTTTTTTCTTTGTGGGTACTGTCGGTTTATTGGCAGCAATGGGAATTAATCTGCACTTGCACATTGGTTTTTGGGTGGCAATTTGTGCGGCCGCGATTTTGTGGTTTTTGCAATATACTCAACTGCGGAATGCCGATATTCCGAAGCTTGTTTACGGTCAAATATTTCGTCAAAATGTTTGGGTGGGGTTTGTAATATTGGCGGGGATGATTGTTGGGGAGATTTTTTAGTTTTTTGTAGGGCTTTTCCTGCAGGAAACGGGTGTGAAGCTCGAATGATTGAAGTTTGACAGAAGAGGTTCAAATCGATTTAAGCCTGAAAGCCTGTGTCTCTCTGCTTTGTATCCAAGTCTCGCACCCCCGCACATCCCCGGGGATGTGCGATGGTTTCTCCATCCTTTTTCAGGAAAATTATACATAAATATACTTAGTTATTAATCTAATTGGATTAGACTTTTCACAAATATTACTTATGCGCTGGCTTATAAAAACTGATATTTTTTTGTATTACAGGAAATTATACTGAATTAAGGGAGTATAAAAAAGTACATCTTTTTGTCGGTCGGTATGGAGATTGGTTACAGGCAACACTTTCACCGGAAGAAAAAAATGTCTAACGATGCCATTTCCTACTCGTTATGAAAAACTCAGTATAAAGTTTCATTACAAAACGTATACAACCTCCGGCGTACTTCTGATGATAGAGACATAGCGGCGGAAAGTTAAGCGAGTTTGACGATTTTCTAAACTTTTGTTCATTAATTTGAACTCGCTTGCATTTTTACACGCAAGACAAAAGTAACCTCCACCCATAAAAAAAGGAAAAAATACGATGTCTGACACACTATTGCCCGATCGCAAGAATTTATCAACCTCTGGCAACATTCCCTATCCCACCGCTAGTGCGAGTGAAACAACCAACTTTCTAGGAGAAACCGACAATATCATGGCTAAAAATTTTAACTCAAATCGTGTAATAGTCAAACTGAAGCCCACCGCGAATTCAAGTCAAATTACCAACTTGCAGGCAGAAATCGGAGTGACCAAAGTCACCAAAGCCTCACAACTTGGGATTGACATTTGGGAGATTCCTCCAGGAAAGGTTGAAGAAACAATATCCGCTTATAAGGATGATCCCCGCATTGAATACATAGAGCCGGATTATATCATCACCCTTGATGATGTCGAAAAACCTAGCATCACCCTTGAGGATGTCCAAAAACCTAGTCCTGGTCAAGAAAAAGTACCAACAATTACACCCCAAGCCACAACTCCCAATGATGATGTCGGAAAACCTAGCATCACCCTTGAGGATGTCCAAAAACCTAGTCCTGGTCAAGAAAAAGTACCAACAATTACACCCCAAACAACCACTCCCAACGATCCTAGCTATTCCCAATTATGGGGACTCAACAACACAGGTCAAAGTGGGGGAACCGCCGATGCAGACATCGATGCAGCCGAAGCCTGGGATATTCAACAGGGCAACCCAAACTTAGTTATCGGCGTTATTGATACGGGGGTTGATTACAACCACCCCGACTTAGTGGGGAATATCTGGACAAATCCAGGGGAAATTGCTGGAGATGGCATTGATAACGACAATAACGGATATATAGATGATGTTCGCGGCTGGGACTTTGCATATAACGACAATGACCCGATGGATGTCGACGGACATGGCACCCATGTTTCGGGAACCATTGCCGCAAAAGGGAATAATGGTGTTGGTGTGACCGGGGTTGCCTGGAATGCCAAGATTATGCCACTTAAGTTTTTATCAGATGAGGGTTCCGGCTATACATCTGATGCAATCCTTGCCATTAACTATGCAACGGCGAAGGGAGTCAAACTTACTAATAACTCTTGGGCAGGCGGAGGCTACAGTCAAAGCCTATACGATGCTATCAATACCGCCGGACAACAGGGAGCTTTATTTATTGCTGCGGCGGGTAATGAAATAAATAACAATGACATAACGCCTGTTTATCCTGCCAGCTACGATCTATCTAATATTATCTCTGTTGCCTCAACCACCGACACCGATGCACTCTCCTCGGATTTCTCCAACTATGGAGCCACCACAGTAGATTTAGGAGCGCCCGGTTCTGGTATTTATAGCACCACACCCGGAGGAACTTATGGCTTTAAGGATGGGACATCAATGGCATCTCCCCATGTCACCGGGGCGGCGGCGTTGCTGTGGTCTCAAAATCCCACTTGGACAGCACAGCAAGTTAAAAACAGGCTCATGCAAACAACTGACCCTATTCCCACTTTGAGTGGTAATACGGTTTCAGGAGGTAGGCTGAATATTAATTCAGCTTTGGGGGGATCTACCCCACCAGGGGCGACCAATGATAACTTTGCTAACCGGATTCTGCTAAGTGGCGTACCCGTGAGTACAACAGGGTCAAATATTGGAGCCACAGGAGAAGAAGGTGAACCTAGCCAAAATGGGATAACTAACTCGGCGTGGTGGTCTTGGACAGCACCCAGTACCGGGACTTTTACTATTGACACCAAAAATAGTAATTTCGATACTTGGTTGTCCGTTTACACTGGTTCTGCGGTTAATAACCTCACTCTGATTGGCTACGATGATGATGGGGGAGGGAGTGGAAATACTAGCCTGCTTAGCCTGGATGCCACAGCCGGGACAACCTATCAAATAGCTGTTGATGGTTATAGCAGTGCTACAGGTGAGATTCAACTTAATATTGTTCCTCCCCCTCCAGTCAATGACAATTTTGCCAACCGAATTGCTTTGACAGGTGAAACAGCCAATGGTACAGGAACAAATAGTGGAGCCACAGGAGAAGAAGGTGAACCTAGCCAAAATGGGATAACTAACTCGGCGTGGTGGTCTTGGACAGCACCCA
>NZ_JAUBUG010000116.1:0-6175 GCF_036705345.1 Microcoleus sp. B3-D2 | reverse complement strand
TGGATGCCACAGCCGGGACAACCTATCAAATAGCTGTTGATGGTTATAGCAGTGCTACAGGTGAGATTCAACTTAATCTGGAACCAGAGAAATCCGAGATAAATGGCACTGCTAACGCTGATAACTTAACCGGAACTCCCAATCCAGATACCATCAATGGATTTGCCGGCAACGACACCATCAACGGAGCTGCCGGCAATGACACCCTTAATGGTGACGAGGATAATGATCGTTTAAACGGAGGACCCGGAGCCGACCAAATGACAGGCGGATTGGGTAACGATATTTTCTTTGTGGATAATGCCGGAGATGTCGTCAGTGAACTTCCAGCTCAAGGAACCGACTTGGTGCAATCTGGCATCACCTACACTTTAGGTGCTGATGTTGAAAACCTCACTTTAACAGGCACCGCACTGATTAACGGCACCGGAAATCCTTTAGCCAACGTCATCACCGGCAACCCCGGTAATAATACCCTCAATGGATTGGCCGGCAACGACAACCTCAACGGGGCTGCTGGAAATGACATCCTTAATGGTAACGAGGGTAACGATCGTTTAAACGGAGGACCCGGAGCCGACCAACTTACAGGCGGATTGGGTAACGATATTTACGTTGTGGATAATGCCGGAGATGTCGTCAGTGAACTTCCAGCTCAAGGAACAGACTTGGTGCAATCTGGCGTCACCTACACCTTAGCTGCTGATGTTGAAAACCTCACTTTAACAGGCACCGCACTGATTAACGGCACCGGAAATACTTTAGTCAACGTCATCACCGGCAACTCCGGTAATAATACCCTCAATGGATTGGCCGGCAACGACAACCTCAACGGGGCTGCTGGAAACGACATCCTTAATGGTAACGAGGGTAACGATCGTTTAAACGGAGGACCCGGAGCCGACCAACTTACAGGCGGATTGGGTAACGATATTTACCTTTTCCAGTTTGGACAATCCTCTGTATCCGCCAGCGATCGCGTTAACGACTTTGCGATCGGCACTGATAAGATCGACTTGTTGACCCAAGGTGGAGCTGCAATGAATGCCCCTACTAGCTTTAGCCGTGCTGCCAATAATAGCACTGCCACCACTTTACAACTTCTGGTAGATCAAGTGTTTATCGACGCTAATGGAGGATTAGCCGGAAACCAAGCTCTAGGAATTAATAGGGCTGCTTTAGTGGTGGCTACAAATGCCTCGATCACCGGTAATTACCTTGTGATTAATGATGGTACTGCTGGTTTTCAGGCGAGTAACGATTTAGTGATCAAATTAACAACCACCGGGACGTTACCCCCTGCTGGCGCTATTCCCGTTACCAGTTTCTTTATCTAACGATAACCTCAAGGATTGGCGCTGCATAATCGAAGGATGATCTGTGAATCCAAATCGTAAAAATTAGCGAAGTAACCGGGTTTTTGAGAAAGTCCGACAGGGTATTAATTCCCTGTCGGACTTTATTTGTATAGGATTGGTTTCAACCCACTTTCCGCACCCTCCACTGTCACAATCGGTTTTTGCGGAATTTTGTGAACCCAAATGATCATTTTTTATACACACAAGTGGGAAATTGGACTGGCGATCGCCAGTTCAATTTAGCCAAACTCCGAAAATTCGTAGTGTGACAATTCAGGGTGCGGAATGTGGGTTTCAACCCAGATTCCACACCCTGGGGTATCAAACAAGTCACGGTTTGGCCGTGATATAAAGTCCGCACAAAACGCCAAAAAAATCCCGCGCTGTCTCATACATAGCGCGTAAGGATTCAGGTATCTGAAACGTAGTCACAGAAAGGCTTCTAGAATTCAATCCTTCGCTAAATCAACAGCTTAATTCTCAATAGGTACGAGAATCAAAGCTTTCATGGTTTGTTAATAAGAATGGATATTTGATGATTATTCGATCGAATGGTTACACCGTATAGATTTTACTGCTTTTCACCTGACCTGAATCCTTACCATAGCGGGGCAAAGTTCAGGGAGTTTAAAGACTGTGTAAAGTTTTGGTCATTTAGTTCAATTCGCGTGCATTATTGATTGATAGAGGCAAGACAAAAGTAACATCCACCCATAAAAAAAGCAAAAAATACCATGTTTGACACACTATTGCCCGATGGCAAGAATTTATCAACCTCTGGCAACATTCCCTCTCCCACTGCTAGTGCGAGTGAAACAACCAACTTTCTAGCAGAAACCGACAATATTATGGATACGAATTTTAGCTCAGACCGCGTAATTGCCAAACTGAAGCCCACCGCGAATGCCAGTGAAATTACCAACTTGCCAGCAGAAATCGGAGTCACAAAAGTTACCCAAGCGTCACAACCTGGGACTGACATCTGGCAGACTCCTTCAGGAACGGTTGAACAAACAATATCAGCTTATAAGGATGATCCCCGTTTTGAATACATAGATGAAGCACCGGCTATTATTGTACCTAGTACATCAGAGAATTTAGACGAAATTCTTCAGCCAACTACATCTATTGTTTCTGTACCAGATACAGCTAAATCATCTATTGATTCACCCAGAAATACTGATGCTAATGATGGTATGGAACCTGTACCTTTACCACCGGGTTATGTATCTACTGAAACCATCATTGGTAGTGATGACCGTCAGAGAGTAACTGATACTCAAAACTATCCTTGGAGTTCGATTGGACTTGTACAAGCAAAATTTCCTAATGGTGAGTGGAGCGGTGGTACAGGATCATTAATAGGTCCTTTCACTGTATTAACGGCTGGTCATGTTATTTATAGTCATGCAAGAGGTGGTTGGGCAACAGAAGTTAAATTTACTCCAGGCAGGAATGGTAAAGATAGATGGTTTGGTGAAGCATCATATACCTCATTGAAAACTAATACTTCATGGATAAATGATGCTTCTCTTGATCAAGATTGGGGTGTTATTCAACTTGATCGCCCAGTGGGAAATTATACAGGTTCTTTTGGCTATCAAAGTTCTACTGCTAATATTAATGGTCAAGGAATTACAACTGCTGGGTATCCAAGTGATCTTGCCACACAATGGTTTGATGATGTAGGTTTATATCGTGCTGATGGTACTGTTAGTTCTTCAACGGCAACTCGAATATCTTACAACCAAAATGTAGATGTTATTCCAGGACAAAGCGGAAGTCCTGTATGGCAAGTAGATTCTGATAATCAACGGAGAATAAAAGGTGTCGTTGCTTATAGTGATCTTACATTTACTGCCAATTTTGGTCCCCGGATACAATCTTATATGTTTGACTTATTCAATACTTATAAAGCTGAGTCAGCCCCAGTCAGCAAACCAGACCTAGTTGATTGGGATAACTGGTTTAATTCAGCTATTGGTAGTTTTAGTAGAACTACCGTTTCACCTGGTCAAGGTTTTAGTGTCAATACATTTGCTCGAAATAATGGCACAGAAGCATCTGGAAACTATACTGTTAATTTCTACGCTTCCACAGATGATGATGTTACTAATGGTGTTGGCTCTCATTATTTGTTAGGTACTGCTAACTTATCTTCCTTGAGTCCATTTAATTGGGCTGATACTTCTTGGAGCGGTACATTTCCTAATATCCCAGTAGGTACTTATCGAGTTGTTTCTTTTATTGATCCTACTGCTTCTATTGGCGAATATGATGAGTCACTAGCTAGTAATCAAAGAGCCTTTCCAGGAACATTAACTGTTACTCCACCACCACCAGTCAATGATAATTTTGTTAATCGCAGTGTATTATCAGGTAGTACAGCAAATGCAACAGGTACTAATGTAGGTGCCACAGGAGAAACAGGAGAACCGGCTCAAAATGGAACTATTAACTCGGCGTGGTGGTCTTGGACAGCACCCAGTAGCGGAACCTTTACCATTGATACCAAAAACAGTAATTTCGACACTTACTTGTCCGTGTTCACGGGTTCGGCGGTGGATAGCCTCAGTCTGATTGGCTCCAATGATGATGGAGGGGGTAATGCAACTAGCCTCATCAACCTTAATGCGACAGCCGGGACAACCTATCAAATAGCTGTTGATGGTTTTAGCAGTGCTACCGGAGCGATTCAACTTAATATTGCCGTTCCCCCCCCAGCCAATGATAATTTTGCCAACTCAATTGCTTTGACTGGTTCAACAGCCAATGGTACAGGCTCAAATATTGGAGCCACCGGAGAAGTAGGTGAACCTAGCCAAAGTGGGACAACTAACTCGGCGTGGTGGTCTTGGACAGCACCCAGTACCGGGACCTTTGAGATTAACACCGTAAACAGTAATTTCGATACTTGGTTGTCGGTTTTCACTGGTTCTGCGGTTGATAACCTCACTCTGATTGACTTCGATGATCAGGGGGGAGGGAATAACACTAGCCTGCTTAGCCTCAATGCTACAGCCGGGACAACCTATCAAATAGCTGTTGATGGTTATTATAGTGCTACAGGTGAGATTCAACTTAATATTGCAGCCGGTACAGGCGAGATAAATGGCACTCCTGGCGCTGATAACTTAACCGGAACTCCCAATCCAGATACCATCAATGGATTGGCCGGCAACGACACCCTCAATGGATTGGCCGGCAATGACACCCTAGATGGTGGCGATGATAACGATCGTTTAAACGGAGGACCCGGAGCCGACCAACTTACAGGCGGATTGGGTAACGATATTTACGTTGTCGATAATGCAGGAGATGTTGTCACTGAACTTCCAGCTCAAGGAACCGACTTGGTGCAATCTGGCATCACCTACACATTAGGTGATGATGTTGAAAACCTCACTTTAATGGGCATCGCTGGGATTAACGGCACAGGAAATACTTTAGCCAACATCCTCAGCGGCAACCCCGGCAATAATACCCTCAATGGATTGGCCGGCAACGACACCCTCAACGGGGCTGCTGGAAACGACATCCTTAATGGTAACGATGGTAACGATCGTTTAAACGGAGGACCCGGAGCCGACCAACATACAGGCGGATTGGGTAACGATATTTACGTTGTCGATAATGCCGGAGATGTCGTCAGTGAACTTCCAGCTCAAGGAACCGACTTGGTGCAATCTGGCATCACCTACACCTTAGGTGCTGATGTTGAAAACCTCACTTTAACAGGCACCGCACTGATTAACGGCACCGGAAATCCTTTAGCCAACGTCATCACCGGCAACGCCGCTAATAATATCCTCACTGGCGGTGGCGGACTCGACCAATTGAGAGGCGGATTGGGTAACGATATCTACGTTGTGAATAATGCAGGAGTTGTCGTCACTGAACTTGCAGCTCAAGGAACCGACGAGGTGCGCTCAACCGTCAGCCACACCTTAGCTGCAAATGTTGAAACCCTCCGTTTAACAGGCACCGCACTGATTAACGGCACCGGAAATACTCTAGCCAACACTATTGTAGGCAACACCGCCAATAATAGGCTCAACGGGGGGGGTGGTCAAGATATTCTAACGGGTAGTACGGGTGCAGATACTTTCGTCTTCAAGTTTGGAGAGTCTTCTGTATCCGCCAGGGATAGCGTTGCCGACTTTGCGATCGGCACTGATAAAATCGACTTGTTGACCCAAGCTGGAGCCGCAATGAATGCCCCTAGTAGCTTTAGCCGTGCTGCTGATAATAGCACTGCCACCACTTTACAACTTCTGGTAGATCAAGTGTTGATCGATGCTAATGGAGGATTAGCCGGAAACCAAGCTCTAGGAATTAATAGCGCTGCTTTTGTTGGGGCTACAAATGCCTCGATTGCTGGTAATTACCTTGTGATTAATGATGCTACTGCTGGTTTTCAAGCGAGTAGCGATTTAGTGATTAAATTAACAACTACCGGGACTTTCCCTCCTGCTGGCTCTATTCCCGTTACCAATTTCTTTGTCTAATCACAACCTCAAGGATTGGCGCTGCATAATCGAAGGATGAGCTGTGAATCCAAATGGGAAAAAGTAGCCAACAAACCGGGTTTTTCGAGAAAGTCCGACAGGGAATTATAGCAACCGCCAGGGCGGTTAGGACGATACGTGCAGAACATACTCCATCGCATCGCGTAGACAATCAAACTGAGCGAGTTGCTTGCGAATCCGACTTTTGAGCCAAGACCAACATTGCTCAATCTTATTTAAGTCTGGTGAATAAGCAGGTAAGTAGAGCAACTCACATCCGGCGTCCTGAATCAGTAGTTCAATGCGACC
>NZ_JAUBUG010000115.1:0-12027 GCF_036705345.1 Microcoleus sp. B3-D2 | reverse complement strand
GGATTTTAAAATCCCAAAAGCCTTTCGACCCCAATTATTTGACTGCTACCCCTTGACAGGTCAAGACAGTATCTACATAGATATTGTTCAACCCGCTATTTATCATTGGTAATTGATAATTGTGTAGGGGCGGGTTTTACCAACCATCTATGTTTAAAACCAATAATCTCATAAACCCGCCCCCACCCAACGACTCCTAAAATTATAAAAAATGGCGATATGCGATCGAATATATCGTTCATTGGCGTTCTAATTCTGCCAATTTTTTCTGGGCAAAGTCGTGAAGCATTTCGTCAGAATCGTTCTGAGCGCGATCGCGGAGGATTTCTAAAGTTTGAGGGCGATCGGGATATAACTCAATCATAGCTGCAAGAGCTGTTTGCCGCGGGTTACGCCAACGGTTCTTGCCGCGATGATCGAAGGGGTCATTGATAGCAACGTCGCACAATAACTCAAATAATTCTGGGTCATCTTTCCACCCCCCTGCTAATTCTTGTACTGCTGCAATTCGCACATCCCCATCATCGTCTGAGTGAGCCAGTTGTTTGAGCCAAGGTAAGGTTTCTGGGTCATCTTTCCAAGTGGCTGCAACTGCTGCTACTGCTGGTCTGTTAATTTGATAAACTCGCCGGTAATATTCTAGAGGTTTAGAACCAGTGATATTTCCGTATTTAGTTAACTCTTTAACTCGATCGCGCAACTTACTAGCAATAGCAGCGATCTCATTTCTATTCTTGACTTCTGAAACACACTGCGCCGCCAAAAACAGATTGCTAAAATTTTCTCCTTCTCCATTTTCACCAATCAAGTATTCCAGGATTTCACCTGTAAAATTAGCATCCAGCATTCCCGCCATTAAACGCAACACTTCATGCCAAGACTCATCTCGCCAGTGTTCGCGAAAAATTTGAATCAAACCATCTAATTCAAGCGGTTTTTGTTTCTTACATTGCCGCACCAACTCCCAAGCACAAAAATATTCCAAAAACGTGCGATGGACAAAAGCAAAATAATCCTCATTGTATCCACCCAAGAAGCACAAAATAAAATTTCGCTCCCGCAGTTGCTCTACCATCAACTTCGCACAAGCAGTTGCCTCAGTTCCCATCAACCCGCTCAAAGATTCTGCTATAGTTTGCCGCAAATCATCGCTACTAATAATATTTCCGGCTAATCCTTTCTCCCTCGACTGCATTTTGTAGGCAATTCGCCCGCAGATACTTTGTTTGACTTCTTCATCTATTAAACGAGGATCAATTTTGTCATTTCTTAGCTCTTCTTTTTCCTTAAAATCCCATTTATGCAGCAGTAGTTTTGATGCTTCTTCATAGAGTTTAGCTCGAAAGCGCGGTAACTCTTGATTGCGATTCAGAATTGCCATCATCGCCAGCAACAGCGGATTTCCAGCTAACTCTTGAATCGCCCTCGATTCCCCAATCGCTTTATCCAATCGTTCTAAACTTGCAGCTTTTTTCAAGCGGTTTGTAAACGTCAATTCGTGCCACTTCTGGATAAAATCTTGAATTTGTTCCGGTTCAAAATCTTGCAGCATGAAGTGATGAAATTCGGCATTTTTCAGCCGTTGCTGCTGGTAACCAATCACGCGAGAAGTGACAATCACTTTCACCGTTGGATAGGTTTGAGTGAAATTATGGATTTGGTCAACAATACGATTGCGTTTTGGCACCTCAAAGACTTCATCTAGCCCGTCAAACATGACAACAGCGCGGCCAGCTTGCAGCCAGTCGTGCAGTCTAGATTTGTTTAAATGCCCGATCCAACTAGAACCGCGCTCCATAAATTCTAGAAAATCACTGCACTCTTTTTCATCTCTACTGCGGTTGTACTTTCGCAATTCAATCAGTAAGTGAATTGGTTGAGATGACAACTGATTGGGAGACAGTTTTGCCCACTGGAGCGCCAAGTATTTTAAGAGCGTTGATTTGCCTGAACCCGGATCGCCGAGAATGACTAGATAAGGGTAATTGACATCACCAATTACTTTCAAAACCGAGTCAGCTTGCTGTTGAGTGTAAGCTTGCTGGTAGCGTTCCAAATCTTCGGGACGGACTTCGGCGGCAATGTCTCCCCGTTCCCGCAATAGCTTTTGAATCTCCTTGGGTAATTCATAATCTTTCGGCGAATATTCCTGACACGAGCGCGCATTTTGGGGAATAAATATTTCTTTAACTGTCAGTTGTCGTTCGTACTGTTCACCCGTAATATGTAAATTAGCTAAATCCAAATCTTCATATTGTTGTCGCAGTCCTTCTTGATATTTTTCTAGCTCAAACCCAACCGGAATCGGAGCAATTGCTTCGAGAGATTGATTTATGCTATCAAGCTTCTGGCTGTCGAGAAATTCTCGTAGTTCCGCATTTTGCTGTCTAATTAATTTAACACTTTCCAGATATTTTTCGGTCACTCGTTCCCAACTAAACGCATGGGGCAGCGAGGGAGTTGGTTGATCCTTAAAAAGATTAGAAGGTACGATCCGAGTGAACGTGGGCAAATTCCGTCGCACCGGATGTTGTAAGGTCAAAGTTTGCCAAGACTGAGCTAAGATAGCAGTATCTAAAAACAGACAATTTGCTTGAAACGCACTTCCCAAAACTTGCCGGACTGGAGGTTGTTTGATAAATTGTTTTAAAGGTTGCAGATATTGCTCAATCTGTTTTTTATCTAACTGCGATCGCTCTAATTCCTGCCCAAAGAATATAATAAAGGATTTCAGGGCATCGCGAACAGCATTTTTAGCCCAGGGCTTTTTTGCAAGTGCTTCAACATCTTTAATACAACCTTTAAAAAAATCTTTAACGTAGTCGTCTAAAGCTGCTTTAGCCAATTCCGTCAAAATAGGTTGCACCAACAACCCCAAAATCACGCTGACTGTTTCTATCATTGCTTTTTTGTCGATCAACTTGAATATTCAACATTATACCGACGCTGAAAATTTTAGCTACGGGCAAGGACATGGCAATGTCCATTAGTGTCAATTTAACGGTCTTTCGTTGAGTCGGGCAGTCCGGCAGGGAATGATTTCCCTGCCTCAAAGCTAAAGTCCTCTCAAGAGGACTGAAGAACTCATTTAGTCCTCATAGCGAGGACTTTAGCTAAAAGCCCCGTGGAATTCATTCCCTGGCGGCTTTTCGGTATTAGTTCAAAGCTTTCAAAATAGGGAACAGCGGCGCTTCAAAGCTTCTTGCAAAAGAGTCTTGTACAGTTTTTCTTTAACAGTATAAGCGCCGAATCTTTCCAAGTGCGGATTGTTCATTTGAGCGTCGAACATCAGATAAGATCGATCGCGCAATCTCTCCACCAACTTCACCATCGCCACCTTAGAACCCTCGGGAATTCGGTAAAACATCGACTCCCCAATAAACGCACCGCCGATCGACAATCCTAAAATACCACCCGCCAATTCGTCCCCGCACCAAGTCTCGAAGCTGTAAGCCCAACCGGCCTCATACAAACCCCAGTAAATCTTCTTGAGCTCCTTAGAAATCCAAGTCGTTTCGCGATCGGCACAACCCTCAACCACCGCCCCAAAATCGCGGTTCACAGCCACCGAAAATCGATTTTGATTGATTTGGCGACGCAGGGATTTCGGATAGGTAAATCTTTCATCCAGGGGAATCAGCGCCCGCTGCCGGCTCGAATACCACCCCAAACTCTCCTCCCCGTCATTTGCCATCAAGAAATAGCCTTGCGCGTATCCTTGTATAATTGTCGGTATATCATATTGCATATATTTATCAGTTGTCATTTCTCAGTTAACTTTTCAAAGTCAACATTAGCAATTAGGAATAATCATGTCTGAAACCATCGAACCTATTACCTTACCGCCCGCCAAAAACCCCGAACAAGAAGGTCAATGGCTCCAACAAACGCTGCTGGCATGGCTAGACTCCGAGTTTATCCCAGAAGCAGCCAACCAGCAAATAGCTAAAAGAGCTGCCCAAATCTATGTCCGCCAGCGCATGGAAGGGGAAAACGACTTGGGCAGCCTCGTAATTGCGATCGTCACCGAAATGCAGGCCTATGATTTTTCTAAAAGCTTCTACGGCGAATTTGCGATCGCCAATGCCGTCAGCGACTTGTTACTCGAAAGTCTCGGCATCGATAAATGCTGTGGTCAGTGAAGCAAGAAGGAGGAAAATTTAACTCATAAGTCTGAAACAAAAATCAACCCCAAACCTAATCCTGCCGATTAATTGTGAGTTTTTTTCTTCTTCCTTCCTTCTTCCTTCTTCCTTCGTGCTACCAGCTAGACTTCACAACACCGGGCAAAAGACCTTCGTGAGCCATTTCTCGCATCATGTTGCGAGACAGTCCGAAGTCACGATAGTAACCTCTGGGCCGTCCAGTTGCCCAGCAGCGGTTCCGCAAGCGGGTCCGCGAACTGCTACGGGGTAGCTGTTGTAGTTGGCGGTGAATCGCCATTTTGTCCATCTGATTGTTAGCTTGGTCAAACTGGTCTTTCAGGTCTTCCCGCTTGTCCGCGTACTTGTCTACGAGTCTTTGGCGCTTTTTCTCGCGCTCGACCATGCTCTTCTTAGCCATAATCTGTTGATATCCTTAGATTAATCACAATCTACTATTTTACTATATTTTTGTCTTTTTGGATAACTTTAGTTTTAAATATTTTTATTTACACAGAACAACTTATCTCATTTGTAGGGTGCGTCAGCTAATATTGTGCGATCGACAGTTGCTCGAATTCGAGCTGACGCACCCTAGGAACTACTCCTGGTTCTCGCCAAGAGTTTGTTGTGCAGCGTGTCGAATGTGGAGGATGCGAACTGCAGACACATCTTCACTTTCGGCAATAGTGAAAAGAATGCGGTATGAGTTGCGCCCTTTACCGTAAAGTAACTGCCTAATTTCTTTACTGAAGTATTGATTTTCCCTGGCGAGAGGACAACGTTTGGGCATCGCTGATAAAGACTCGATCGCCTTCAACAATCCCTCATACCACTCCCTTGCTTTCTCTGGTGATGTCATCTGAGATAATAGGAGGAATGCACTATCCGCTTGTGCTTCTGCAACGCTAGAAATTTCAATGAGATATGTCATCAGTTTGTTGGAAAACTGTACTTGGTGCGCTGTGATTTAGCAAATTCATCAAAAGAACGAAACCGTCCTAACTCAAAATCATTTAACCCCTCCTGAATACCCTCAATAGCTTCTTCAGAGTCTCGGGCTTCCCATTCTAATATCCGAGTTAGCAATTGGGCAGCAACAAGGCTAATATCTTGTCCTTCCCGAGTGGCTTTTTCACGAAGTAGTGCCTCTATTTCTGGACTGAGGGAAATCGCAATACTCATATACTTACTTCCTTAGCATTAAGCTGTTGACAATAATTATAGCAAACTCAAAAAACTATCTACCGATCGAGTTCATTTATAAACTCTTCATTTCAGCAATTGTAAGGTGCGTCAGATTCTATATTTTAATGCTAGTTGCTAGCCTCGGCACTGACGCACCCGTGCGTAATATTAGCAGAAGGACACAAATCTGCAAGTTCGCAAATATTGCAAACCGGATTTCTCGCATTACAAACCGCCCTGCCGTGATAAACCAATCGAATCGACCAATTTTCCCAATCCGGCTGCGGCAACAATATCATCAAATCCCGCTCGATCCTTATAGGATCGGTATGTTCGGTCAATCCCAACCGCTGACTCAAACGTTTGACGTGAGTGTCTACCGTCACGCCCATATTAATACCAAAAGCGTGAGCGAGAACGACATTAGCCGTTTTGCGGGCAACTCCGGGCAATTCTAGCAGCAGTTCCATCCGCTGCGGCACTTGATTGTTAAATTTATTGACGATCGCCTGACAAGCACCTTTAATGTTTTTAGACTTATTGCGGTAGAAACCAGTCGATCGCACGAGACTTTCGAGTTCTTCTATATCAGCATTTGCCAAAGCAACCGCATCGGGAAAACGCCCAAACAAAGCCGGCGTTACCAAATTTACTCGATCGTCCGTACACTGAGCCGAGAGAATCGTCGCCACCAGCAACTGCACGGGAGTTTCGTAGTTGAGAGTGCAAGGAGCTTCTGGATAGAGGCGTTTGAGGCGAATCAGAATTTCGAGCGATCGTTGTTTTAAACTTAACTTTTTAGGCATTAGTCAGTAGTCATTAGTCATTAGTCACTAATCAGTAGTCATTTGTTATTTGTTTTTAACTGGTTCCCAGGCACGACCGGGGAACCCATAACCAGAGGCTCTGCCTCGCTTGCGTAGGAAAAAAAAGTAGAGGAAAAAATAGGAAAATAGGAAAACGGCAAACTCGACATAATTCTTCCTTCTTCCTTCTTCCTTCTTCCCTCTTCCTTCATTTACTATTGCATCAAAAATCGAAAATCTATCCCAGCCAAATTAGCTGTATCGCGAATAATCAAGAAAACTCCCAAACCCAGCAACAACACCAAACCCGTCTGCATAACATTTTCCTGAATGCGGTTCGGCAGAGGCGTACCCCGCAGTCCTTCTATTAACAGAAAAGCTAGCTGGCCGCCATCTAAAGCAGGTAAAGGCAAGATATTAATCACAGCCAAATTGATGCTAATTAGCACAGCATACTGAAACAAACTCGCAGCATCCGATTCGGCAATCCCTGCACCAATCGCCACAATCGCCACAGGCCCGGACAACTTGTCGGCAGTTTGGCTGAAATTGCTAAATAACTGCCCAAAACCTTGAACCGTCAGCACCACAATCCGCTCAAATTCTGTAGCGGCCTTGCTAAACGCCTCTACAATTCCGACCCTCTCCCGCACCACAGTGCCGTTATTAATTAGCTTCACGCCAATGCGGCCTTTACCCTCGGGCGAGAGTTCAGGAGTGACTGTCACCACAAATTTTTGTTCTTGGCGCTGAATTTCCAACGCTAGGGGTTGGTTGGGATGATTTTCGATTGCTGCGACCAATAATTTGCTTGCTTCGGCGGAAGCCCCCAATTCCTTGCCGTCAACAGACAGAACAACGTCGCCCGATCGAATTCCCGCTTGTTTCGCGGCCGAACTGACTTCTGCGGCAACTTCCGGGACTTTAACTCCCGGTAGGAAGTTCATTTGTGCAGCGCCGACAGTGGTCAATTGCACCACCAGCAGGAAATAAGCAAAAATCAAGTTGGCAATTACCCCTGCACTAATGACGATCGCCCGATCGAGCACGGGGCGATTTTTGAGCAAATTCGGGTCATTTGGGGGAATTGTACTCTCGGGATCGTCGTCCGGGAAACCCACGAAACCTCCCAGGGGAAAGGCGCGGAGGGCATACTCAGTTTCCGGGCCTTGGTACTTCCAGAGGATGGGCCCGAAACCGATAGAGAAGCGGTTGACGTGGATGTGTTGAAGTCTCGCCGCCAGGAAGTGGCCGAGTTCGTGAACGACAATCAAGATACCTAAAACTGCGATCGCTGCCAAAACTGACATGAAGGATTCCACTAACACTTTTACTGGACTTTGATTTATTTTAATATCTTTTTAATATCGGTGGCTTCGGAGGGACAATTTTCAGTCAAACTGGAAGGTGGTGTTTTTGTCGGAAGTCCCGGGTGCTGCGATCGACCCGACGCTGCCAAACCGATCGCGCGATCGTACCTTAGTTTACCTCTAAAACCAATTCCCATTACCAATTCCCTATTACAAATTCCCCATTACCAATTCCCAGTTACCAATTCCCCATTATGAAAGACACTTCTTTGAATATTATCGCTATTTCTATCTTTGCCATCACCGTTTCAATATTGTTGGGGCCCCTATTCAACTTGCCAGAAGCCGTACCTGCGATCGCCACTTTTTGCCTGTTGGGGCTAGCCACCCTTGACAGTTTCCAGTGGCAAGGTCAAGGCGGTACTATTTTATTAGATTGGCTGGGGGGAACTTCCAAACAAAAGCGCGATCGTATCCTTCACCACGAAGCCGGACACTTCTTAGTCGCGTACCTGTTGGGAATCCCCGTAACCAGCTACGCCCTCAATGCTTGGGAAGCATTTAAACAAGGTCAAACAGCCCAAGGCGGCGTCCGATTTGAAGACGAACAATTAGCATCTCAACTCCAAAGTGGCACTCTTTCCGCCCAACTTTTAGACCAATACTGCACCGTGTGGATGGCCGGAATAGTCGCCGAAAAATTTGTTTACGGCAGTGCAGAAGGAGGAGCCGAAGACCGCACCAAAATTAGTGCAATTTTAACACAACTGCGCCGTCCAATTTCCGAAATTCAACTCAAACAAAACTGGGGTTTGCTGCGAGCAAAAAACCTGATCGAAAGCCACAAATCAGCTTACGAAGCCCTAGTAGCAGCAATGGAAGAAAGAGCAACTGTTGCCGAATGCTGCGACATAATTCAGCAAAATTTATAGGAAAAAGGTTACGCACTCTTGCCTTATAAACCCGGTTGATATGTAGATTTATCACAACTCCCAAAAAAATGTATATAAACCGAGTTTAAGAGCGTATTATAGGGATTAAAAATTCATGTCAGAACCAAAAAGTTTCCCAACAACACTGCAAACAGCGAACCCAAATACAGAAAAATTGTTGTGGCTGTTCGGTTTCCGGATCGACCCCGGCACCGAAATACCAAATCTATATACTCTCATTGTCTATGGAGAACAAGAGCCACCCTTAGTAGCCGGCGGTCAACTTGTATTTTTTACCCGTCCAGAACTAGCGATTAACGCTCTCCAATTGTGCAATATCGATGTCAGCGAAGTGGGAAAGCCACCCACACAAATAGACGCTATTTGCGACATTGCAGAAACGCTGTACTTGCTCGATGCCGAAGATTGTGACGAGTCAGCTACTATACTCAACTGTTTGAACGCGCTTTTCGATTTAGTGAAAGCTACTTTAATACCGATGCCAACGGAATACAAGCGCATACTTTATGATTTTGCAGACCATTTGAATATTGAGGAAGAGTTTGCAAGTTTTTTAGACGCAGAAGATATTCAGCGCTCGGAAATTGTCAATGCCATTTTGTGGTGTGTGGGAGCAATTACAGCTAAATCGAGATTGTTGACCGAGTAATTTAAGAAAAACTAGAATGTGAATCGATAATAGATAATATCGCCCAAGGAAATTGTGCCATGACTGTAACAGATTTACGCTTGTGGACTGTAGAGGAATATCGCCGCATGACCGAAACAGGCATTCTCAATCCCGATGAACGAGTCGAATTAATTGACGGGCAAATTATTTCAATGAGTGCAAAAAATCCTCCCCACGCAGCAACTAATCTCTGTGCAGCCGACTATCTCAGAAATCTGCTGGCAGGACTTGCTTTAATTCGCATCCAAGACCCGATCGCTCTAAGTTATAATTCAGAACCAGAACCGGATATTGCTGTAGTGCAAATCGACCCTCGGCTGTACCAAGATTTTCATCCCGCACCAGACAATATTTTCTTATTAATAGAAATAGCTGACACGACTTTAGAAACAGACCGCAAGCGGAAAGCACCGGCTTATGCTAAGGCGGGAATTACTGATTATTGGATACTTGATGTTAACACGCGGCAAGTTTATGTTTTTCGCGAACCGGGCGAGGCAAACTACCGACAAGAAACTGTATTTAATGAAGATGATGTTTTGTCAATGCTGGCCTTTCCAGAAATAGAAGTTCAGATTTCGCAACTTTTTCCTTAAGTAGGGGCAGGTTTTACTAAGAATAATTGCCTAAGACAAATAATCTCGTAAACCTGCCCCCACCAACCTATCAATTACCAATTACCCAACTATAAATTACCAAATCTTCAAGCTTGTCCCGATCGCTACAAAAAATTGAGTATTCGGGTCTAGCGCGAGTTATACTCCTACTACAAAGCCCCCATCTCCAAAATAACCCCGAAATCCAAGTTTATGAGCAACACTTCCCCGCCTCAACCAGCAGCCAACAATCCCGCAACACAAAAACTCAGCCTCTCGACAAAATTAGCTTACGGTGCCGGCGACCTCGGCCCGGCAATTACCGCTAATGTTTTAGCATTTTACCTGCTAGTTTTCTTTACCAATGTCGCTGGTTTACCTGCCGGCTTAGCCAGCAATATTTTGGTGGTTGGCAAGGTTTGGGATGCCATAAATGACCCGATTGTGGGGGTTTTGAGCGATCGTACTTCTCACCCTTGGGGCCGCCGATATCCTTGGATAATATATGGTGGCATTCCCTTCGGCATATTCTTCTTATTGCAGTGGATTGTACCTAGCACGGATCACACAGTGTTATTTTGGTACTATGTTGCGATCAGCATTTTGTTCAACACCGCCTACACGGCTGTCAATCTTCCCTACACTGCCCTGACTCCAGAACTTACTCAAGACTACAACGAACGCACTAGCCTTAATAGTTTTCGATTTGCTTTCTCTATTGGCGGCAGCATCTTTTCATTAATCTTAGCTCTAATTATCTTTGCTGTATTTCAAAACAACCCGAATCAACAATATTTAGTATTAGGTGCAATCTGTGCAGTTATCTCTGTCTTGCCTTTGTACTGGTGCGTTTTGGGAACTCGCAAGCACGTCGCAGCCCAACTATTAGAAAACGCAGAACTAGATAATTCTACATCCTTGCCACTAAAAGAACAGTTGCAGATTGCATTTAGCAATCGCCCTTTTTTGTACGTAATTGGAATTTATCTTTTTTCTTGGCTGGGAGTGCAGTTGACTGCTACTATTATTCCCTACTTTGTTGTTAACTGGATGCAACAGCCACAGTACGTTTTTAGCTTGGTTGCGATCGCAGTTCAAGGCACTGCATTAATCATGCTATTTGTTTGGAGTAAAGTCAGCGAGAGATACGGCAAAAAAGCCGTATATTTTATGGGCATGAGTTTGTGGATTATTGCCCAAGCTGGACTGTTTTTCCTCCAACCAGGACAAGTATTGCAGATGTACCTATTAGCAGTCATGGCAGGTGTCGGAGTTTCCACGGCTTATCTAATACCTTGGTCGATGATACCGGATGTGATCGAACTCGACGAACTGCAAACAGGAGAAAGACGCGAAGGCGTTTTCTATTCGTTTATGGTACTGCTGCAAAAAATCGGATTGGCAGGGGGTTTGTGGTTGGTAGGCCAAGCATTAGAAAGAGCTGGATTTCTATCTACAGTTCCCGGACAGCCGGCACCCGTACAGCCAGATTCGGCGCTGTTTGCGATTCGAGTTGCGATCGGGCCGCTGCCCACAATTGCTTTAATTGCTGGCATGATTCTTACATATTTTTATCCCATAACCCGCGAAGTTCATGCAGAAATATTGTTAAAACTTCGAGAAAGAAAAGCACAAAATCAGTAAGCGCTAATAAGGAGTAGTTGGTAATTAGTAAAATCTAAAAATAACAACTACCAATAGCTAATCCGATCCAGAGCAATAGCAATCCTCCCATCCTGTGCGAACTCTTTTTTTTGTTTAACAATGTGTCATCTTCTTATTGCATCCGTTAATTCAAAAAAAAGCCCGTTGCGCGTTTACCGAAAGGATTGCTATAGCTTGCTTGGAAGGCGAATAAAAGCGATAGTTTTAGTAAGAGTCCCGGCACCCAGAAACCTAGTTTTTTTTACGAAGAAATATAAATTGCGTAGCGCCATCCGCCCCGGTGGAAAGACCCAGAAGGCTTGAGTTTTTCGAGATGTCGATCGAGTTTGAAAAAACAAATTATTAAATTTTATGTCTGTCGCGCACTATTGAGAGTAGTGTGTGATATACTGGAAGGGTAAGTCACTGTCTAAACTTCAACAGTCATCCAGCTACTCAAAAAGTTTATAATTAAAAGAAAAGACAGATTTTTATCGGAAATTAATTCGATTAGTTGCCGTTCCAAAAATTTGCTGAATGTTATTAATTATATCTACATGGAAAATGCCAAACGTTTTAGCCGGTCAGTTAATGAGTAAGTTAACATATGCTTCTGCCGTTGACTGCGAAGCGAAAAAGGTCATATAGCCTTTCTCAGAAAGATGAGGTATGATGTAACTGACTTGAACGAAGTGAAAAATATAGAACCCGAAAATGT
>NZ_JAUBUG010000114.1:0-12127 GCF_036705345.1 Microcoleus sp. B3-D2 | reverse complement strand
GAGGTACTGGAATCATAATGAACCCTCCTGTATTTATTGTTTTAAGCACTGCATAGCCCTTAACTGAACCGTATTGACATATGGACAGCTATACCTGCTACCAGGTGCATTTGCTAATGAATGCGGGACATTCCATATGTTTAAGCGGTAGCTTGAATCGGGAAGAGCAACAAAAAATGGCTGATTTGATTCGCAGCTACCTCGACGGGCGATCGCACTGAATCAACATACTTGCTTGCCTTGCGATCGCTTCGGTAATTCTTTTCTAAATCTCCTTCGCGATTACTCGAATTATCTCTATTAGCCGTCGATTGTGAAGATTATGTAAAGCTCGGCTGCGGCACTTAAAGACGGTAAAACCCTGGGGATGCCGAGCTATGTCAACTGGCGATCGCCCAAGTCAATAACCCAAGATAAATGACAGAAAGCTATCTCAAACGCAGCCGCAAGTAGAGTCGTGACATTTGTTGTCAGTCAGGAATTTTAGTGCTAATCTATTAGCAAAATAAAAGGGGTCATGGCAAAGGACGACTTCAAATAATATATAAGTTAACAATTCGGCTCATCCGGGTCAGGAAGTCGATCTGTAGCCTCATTTGGGGAATCAAAAGGCGAGATAAATGAAAATAATCAAGCAAACAGCAAGTGAATTAATAATTCAGACTCAAAGCATATTTGATTTTTGGTTGGCTAGTTGTTTATTCATAGCCCTTGGACTGTTCGGGCTGGCTTTTGATTATCATAAAGCAACCCTGAGCTGCCAGCGATTGCAGGCAAAACAAGGCAGTTGCCAGATTGTGCGATCGAATTTACTGGGATCGAACATCAAAGAAATTGAGCTTGCTTCTTTGCGGGGAGCTAAAGTTCAAAGATGCGGTTATAAAACCAGAGTTGTACTTTTGACTTCTGTTGGCAATGTTCCTTTCACTGCTAACTCCACTAATTGGGGAACCCAAGACGCTGTTGCTTCTGACATTAATTTTTTTGTTAAAAATGCAAAAAATCGATTGCTGCGCTTAAGCCAAGACGAGCGCTGGTTGGGATGGACAGGAGGCATATTTTTGCTCGCAGCAGCCGCAGTGATCGTCTTGAGAAATAATGAAACCTTCAGCTTCGATGCAACTTTAAACACCTTGAGTGTTAAACACCGAGGTTTGTGGGCCAGTACCGTAATTCAATACTCTCTGTGCGAGATTTATGGAGTGGAAGTCCATCAAACAAAAGATCTGGATAAAGACATTTGGTACGAAGTTAGACTGTTAGTTTGTGGAGGCTCTCGCATCTCCCTACCCCGCACTATGAGTCCCTACGAGCAAGAAAAAATCGCCAAAGCGATTAACAACTATCTGCACCAGCAAAAATAAAAAAAATAGCCGATCGCGATCAACCCGATTTCTCAAGGTTGGGGACTTACGCAGAAACCGGGTATTTTGCCAAAATCTCTCCTAGGGCGCCATCGCCCCCCTTATAAAAACGCCGTTTCTGTGGTCTCGAATGCGAAACTCGCGGGTGGCAACTCATCATCTAAAAAGTGAACAATCGTTCACTTCTTAGGTTCTTTCAACTTCCAACCTGGTTTGACAACTTGCCGGGAACGGGCAATTACTAAACAATCATTCGGCACATCTTCTGTCACCACAGAACCCGCCGCTACAGTAACATCTTCCCCCAAAGTTATCGGTGCAACCAGCACGCTGTTAGAACCCGTTTTACTCCGATCGCCTATTTGAGTTTTGTGCTTGTTTTTTCCGTCATAATTTGCCGTAATTGTCCCAGCACCGATGTTGACTTTTTCTCCCAAAGTCGCGTCGCCTAAATAAGACAAGTGAGCGACATTAGTTCGATCGCCTATTTGAGTATTTTTCAATTCTACAAAATTGCCGACGCGGCAGTTCGCCCCAATTTCTGCGTGTCCCCGCAAGTGTGCGTAAGGGCCAATCCGCGAATTTTCAGCAACCATGCTGTCAGAAACCACCGAATAAAGCACAGTCACATTTTCGCCAATTTGACTGTTTTCGATCAAACTGCCGGGGCCGATGCGACTCCCAGAGGCGATCGAAGTGTTTCCCCGCAAGTGAGTTTGCGGTTCAATTACCACATCCGGCTGCAACTCTACTGTATCGTCAATGGTGATGCTGTTGGGATCGAGCAGCGTCACTCCCGCCGTCATCCACTTGTCCTTTACCCGCGTTTGCAAAATATCGCAAGCTGTGGCTAAATGTTTGCGATCGTTAATTCCCAATATTTCTTGATAATCTTCTACATCCACCGCCATCACCGGGCTGAGGAAATTTACCGTATCAGTTAGGTAATATTCTTTTTGGTCATTATCTGCCTTCAATTCTGGCAAAATTTTCTCTAAATCCGGCCAATGAAAGCAGTAAACACCTGCATTAATGCGGTGATTTTGCTTTTGAGCTTGTGTGCAGTCGCGGTCTTCGACAATTTGCTGGACTAAGTTTTGACTGTCGGTAAATACTCGGCCGTACCCTTGAGGATTAGGTAAATTAGCTGTCAATAAAGTAGCAGAGTTTTGGTGCTGTTTGTGAATTGCCATCAATTGTTTGATAGTTTCTGCCCTCAGCAAAGGTACATCCCCATTTAAGACCAGCAAGTCTCCTTGAAATCCCTCTAAGTGAGGCAGCAATTGTTGGATGGCATGGCCGGTGCCCAATTGTTCAGTTTGTTCTACAAATTCTAGGGGAGGAGACTGAAGATTTTTCCCTGATATTTCTTGACCTCGAATCAGGGATTCTTTAACGAGTTCGCCTCGATAACCGACGATGACAAGTCGCCTGGTAATTTGAATTTGTTGACAACTTTGGAGGACTCGCTCAACTAGCGATCGACCGCCTAATTCGTGTAGAACTTTGGGCAAGTCAGATTTCATGCGCGTGCCGCGTCCCGCCGCTAAAATTGCTATTGCTACCATTGTGCGATCGAGTTATTTGCTATAAAAACTTGAATATTGACTAACTGATGATATCACTCGCTGTCCGCCGATGGCACTGCGATCGCACAAATTTTTCCTCTAAAATTTCTCATCTGGCATCCGCGCGATCGAGGATTTTTCCAGGCGGATGCTGGTTGTAGGGGCGATGCTTGCAATATCTGGACTGGCGCGCCCGGTATCAAAAACCTGGTTGCAGCAGTATTTGGCGGCTGAGCAAGACGGCTTGCATTCCTCAGTACAAACCTGAGTTCGTTTGGGAGTCAGGACTGCGAGTCTTTTCCCAAGGGCTGGGAGGGGGAGCGAGAGTGATAATTTGCGTCTTTGGGCTGGAATTTGCCACGATACATTATACTATTTGTTGAATTTCAGTTAGGGTGTTTTCAACTTTAAAAAAATTATTTCTGACTTTTTCATTAATTCTGCCTTCTATAGCAACCGCGCCCGAAGGTTAAGACGTTCTTAATTGCTGAAACATGAGCTATCATATTGCTTCTGACTTCTCTGCTAAATAACTAAAGCCTTCTGACTTCTTCCATCCGTTACATCTGTTACGTAATCCGTTACCGAACTTCCTTCTACCTTCTGCATTATCAGGTGTCCAGCTATGACAGAGCTTAATTTTCAGGAACTTGCCAAGCAGGGAAACCCGGAGGCGATCGCCTCTTGGCTAAACAGCCAGTTGCAATCTGAAGGCATCACAGCCTCCGCGAATCTCGACGGCGACTGTTTGGATGTAATTCTTGAGGCCGAGCAGGTACCCATAGAAAATACATTAGTTGATTTTGTCCGCACCGAGCTGACGAATTTGCAGCCGGATTCGGTTCGTAAAGTGAAGGTTGAGGGCCGAGAAAGCGGTCAGATTGCTGCTGCTTGGAGTCAAGAGTTTAGTTTGGAGAACAGCAATTTTGAACCACAGAGCTTTGGGGGAGAATCTGTGCCAAATACTGCGGTTGCTAATATGGACGATCGCACAGAGATGGAGAACAATTTTGAGGAGGAGGAAAAACCGCCGGAACTTGCTGCATTTGAGAACCGACTGCGATCGACTTTCATTGTAGTCGGGCTAGTAACGGGTATGTTGGCGATCGCCGTGGTGGCGTTTGTCGGTAAAATTTTGAACCAGCCAGCAGCAACTGCGGGGGACAATCCCGATGAAACAGCAAATTTAGCAACTGCACCAGATACTTTTCGAGAAGCCGTTAACAGCGCACTCAAAGCAGCAGAATTAGGCCGAGCGGCAAAAACCAAGGAAGATTGGACTACAGTTACCGATCGTTGGCAGGAAGCCGTCTCATTAATGAGAAGAGTACCAGTCTCTAGCCCCAACCATCAACTAGCTCAAGCAAAAGTAATCGAGTATCAGAAATATCTGCTTTACGCTCAAGAAGCAGCAGTAACTCCCCCTCTGCCAGCTCCAACTCCCGCACCAGCCGAAAAATCACCTGCGGAAAAAGCAACTCCTAAAAAATCAAATTCGCCCAAAGAAAGTCCGGAAAAAGCAACCCCTAAAAAATCAAATTTTGAAAATAGATCTTCCGAAAAATCTCCTTCCGACAAAGCAGAACCAGAGAAAAAATCTCCTTCTAGATAATGTTAAAATATAGATTTGAAAAATTATGACTGACAACACTTTAATCGTTTCTCCTGAATGGTTAGCCACCAATACCGACAATCCACAAGTTGTAATCATTGACTGTCGGTTTTCCCTTGCCGACCCTGAATTGGGACAAAAACAATATCAAGAAAGTCACATCCCGGGAGCTTTCTATTTAGATTTAAACCGCGATCTTGCGAGTTCAGTGGGCAAACACGGCGGTAGACATCCGCTGCCAAATATTGAAGAATTAGCTGAGAAGTTGAGCGCGATCGGCATTAATTCACCTGAAACTTTAGTCGTCGCCTATGACGATTCACGGCTGGCTTTTGCCGCTCGTTTGTGGTGGCTGCTGCGATATATGGGACACAGCAAAGTCGCTTTGTTAGACGGCGGTTTCAGCGGCTGGAAAGCGGCGGGCTATCCGGTAACAAATATTTGGCCAGAACCCCGGGAGGGTAAATTTGTGACCCACTTGCAGCAGGATTTGGCGGTAGATATTGAAGCGGTAAAAGAGCGTAAAGACTTGCCGGGAAAGGTTTTGGTTGATTCGCGAGAAAGCGAGAGATATGAAGGTTTGCGGGAGCCGATCGACCCCATTGCAGGTCACATTCCGGGTGCGGTTAACTATCCTTGGCAAGGGGTGACGGATGAAACTGGAAAAGTGCGATCGGCATCCGAACAAAAACAGCGGTGGACGGAATTAGAAAAAGCCGAAGAAATTATTGTTTATTGCGGTTCCGGGGTGACGGCTTGCGTTAATTTACTGTCTTTAGAAATCGCCGGAATTCCCGATGCTAAACTTTATGTCGGTAGCTGGAGTGACTGGTGTTCTTATCAGTTATAGGGTGAACTCCTCGATATGATTGTTGACTGTTGACTGTTGACTGTTGACTGTTGACTGTTGACTGTGAGTTGTATGGTAGCCGGCATTCGTGTCAAATTAACGTTAAACCCTCAGTCCGGCAGCGGTTGAAACAAGAGCCTCAAAGCGAAATTCCTCGCTATGAGGACTAATGAGTTCTTCAGTCATCTTTGAGAGGACTTTAGCTATGAGACAGGGAATTCATTCCCTGGCGGACTGTTGGGTGAGCGAGAGGACTGGCGAACTAAAAGCTTAAGTTGACACTAATAGGTAGCTGGGAATCACTTCCGCGCCCATCAATGTAGTTGTAGGGTGCGCTGCACCTTACGGCGAATTAAATAATAGCCTAAAAATCAAAATAAATATAAGGCAAACCCCCTTCGGGAGCCAACACCCAAACCGCATACAAACAAAGCGGCACTAACACCAATTTCAGCGGCCAATTTAACTCCAATTTCAAACCCCGACTCAACGCATAATTCCCCACCATCGCCGCCGCCAAAGCCGCCAACATCCAAGTTAAATGCACTCTTTCCAAACCCAAAGCTTCGCCATAAACTTTCTCAGCAAACTGCACGTCAGCAGTGTGTCCCCACAAATGCGAAATCACCCATCCCGAATCCTTTAAATCGGGAAGGCGGAAAAATATCCAACTAGCAAAAACCATCGCCTGAGTCAACAGCCAACCGCTCGCAATACCGATCGGATTTTCCCACAAAAACTCGATCCGCAACCGCTTAAACAGCACATCAGTCAGCCTGTGAACCGCCAAAGCCAAACCGTGTAAACCTCCCCACACAATAAATCCCCAAGCGGCCCCGTGCCAAATTCCCGCAATTAACATGACAATCGACAAATTCAGACAAGTGCGCCACAAACCGACTCGCGAACCGCCCAAAGGAAAATACAAATAATTGCGTAGCCAATCGCCTAAAGTCATGTGCCAGCGCCGCCAAAAATCAGCTATGCTGGCACTAAAATAAGGAAAATCAAAATTTGGTGGCAAATACCAACCCAGCAGCAAAGCAGTACCCCGCGCCATGTCAACATAGCCACTAAAATCGAGATAAAGTTGCAGCCCGTAAGCAAAAATAGCCAGCCACAAATCCTCGCTACCCGCCCGCTGCAAGTTGGTAAAGCTTAAATCGGCATAAATTCCCAAGTTATCTGCGAAAAGACCTTTTTTTACTGCACCAAAGGCGATCGTCCAAAGTCCCTCAGAAATGCGATCGGGCGTCGGGAATTGCTGGGTTTTCAGTTGATAGATCAAGTTGTGATACCGAGTAATCGGGCCGGAAATCAGTTTGGGAAAAAACAACTTATAAGCAGCAAAGTGCAGCAGCGAAGTAGCAGCAGGCGCGCCTCGGTACACGTCAATCAAATAAGCAATGCACTCAAAGCAAAAGAAACTCAATCCCAGGGGTGCGATGACGTGACTTTTCACCCAGTCAGCCCCGTCGATAGCTAAAGGCCAATTGAACAAAGTGCCGATCGAACTCAATAAAAAAGGCACATACTTAAACCCCAGAAGCAGCAACACATTCAGGCAGATGCCTATCCACAGCAGCAACAAACGGCGGCGGTTCCAAGATTCATTAGCAATCCGCCAATCCAGAGGTTCCCCAATCGCCATCCCCAAGCAGTAATTAAACAAAGCACCGACTAACAGCAGAGGAATGTACCAAATTTGCAGCGAAGCGTAAAAAATCAAACTGCCCGCCAACATGATGAAAAGCCGCCACCACCGCAGCGGAACCAACCAGTAAGCCGCGAACAAAACTAACAAAAACAGGGCATATTGAAGGGAGATGAAAGTCATACCATTTTAGATTTTAGATTTTAGATTTTAGATTTTAGATTTCGGAATTGGGAATGGCTGATTTTGTATGGGTTTGGATTACGCGCCTAAAGTTGCATTCTTTTTATTAATCGAGACTTTGCTAAGAACGAGATTTATCATGGATTTTAGCCGATCGCCGACACGAAAATAGGCCCTCGGTAAGTTCCTACTATATAGTCGGCCACTGAGAACTGCTACATTTTACAGCACAGAGGTTAAATCCTGTTGCAAATTAAATAAATCTTGCCTGCGATAAATTAATTCTCTTACGAACAATATAAAATGCGCTGAAAAAAATATAATTAGGTTCGCAGCATCGAACTTCAGTTCTCAAAAGCTACAAGGCCTGATATTGTTTCCCTTTGCATCGGAATAATATTTTTCACCGTGCATTCCTAGCATCCCGCACAGAAAAAAAGTGATGTAACCCAAAATGTTTTGAATTCATCACGATGGCAGGTATTTGACAATTAGTCCGATCGCATTTCCACCCTTCCCAAACCTCAAATTCGGTCAGATCCGGTATCACAATGTCGATAAAAATTGCTTGCGGTTGCTCAAGGAGCAGTCGCACCCACCATCAGCGCCGTTGGCGACCTATATCGCAGTACAATGAATTGGTGGCAATTTTTTCAGCAAATACCGAAAAACTATCTTCATCCTCCCCAATCAAAACTTTGGCTGCTGAATCCGCCGCTGGCGATGCCCCGGAACCGCGCAAGCTACGAGAATTTGCGCTTGCTACCGATATTTCATCTCCCTTAGCAGGGGACATTTCCAAAGGGTTTTCTTCCTCTCCCGGATACAGAATCGGCAGTGTAACAAAAAAAGTCGAACCCACTCCGGGTGAACTTGTGATTTCAATGCTTCCTCCCAGAAATTCCGCCAGTTTTTTGCACAGAGACAATCCCAATCCCGTGCCTTTGACGCCATTCTGCAAGGGGTTTTCGAGTTGGACAAATTCTTCAAAAATCCGCCTTTGGTCGGCTGGGGGAATGCCGATGCCCGTATCTGCTACTGAAAAAGTAACTGTTCCCTCCTCTCCTATTTCCGCAGCAACTCGAACTTCACCTGCTTCGGTAAATTTGAGGGCATTAGAAATCAGATTTCGCAAAATCTGAGAAACTTTTCCCTCGTCGGTTGTAAGGATTGGAAGTTCGAGAGGATCTTCAAAAATTATAGAAACGGCAGAGTTTTGGGGAACCAGGGGGCGCATCATTCCTCGCAGCGCGCTGAACAAATCTTCGACTTCAAAATCAGCAACGCGAACAGTTAGTTTTCCGGCTTCTACTTTGGCTAAATCTAACGAGTCGTTGACAAGTTCTGCGAGAGACTCGGCGGATTTGTAAATGTAATTTACTTGCTTGTCCTGTTCGGGGGAAAGTTCTCCGTCGAGGCGATTTAACAATATTTCGGAAAGGCTCATAATGGCCGTTAGTGGAGTGCGAAACTCGTGGCTCATATTAGAGAGAAAGCTGGTTTTGAGTTCGCTGGCGCGCCGGAGAGATTCGGCCTTATCGTTCAATTCAGCGTAAAGTGCCAGGACTCCGCGATTGGTATCTTCTAGTTGTTGATTTAATTGTACGAGTTCTTCTTGACGCTGGCGGAGTTCGTCTAAAGTGCGTAGTAATTCTTGATTTTGCTGCTGAATTTCGGCATAGGGATCTTCGGGAATTTGGCGCGCTAGTTTGTCAACTAATTGATTTAGTTCGATCGCACTCAGCGCGGGCATATGTTTGGAAAACTGTTTAATTAATTGTACAGCCGTTCCGCGAGCGGGCCGAGAGTCGATTTTCACTTCGTCCATCAACCGTTTCGCTGCTGCTAAACCGAGTCCCGCGCCGGTTTGCGATCGAAAATTGGGGCTTAACACAGCGGGTAAATCAGCAATTCCCGGCCCCGTGTCGGAAATCCGAGTCCGAAAAATTTGGGGCGATTCCCCTTCCACAATGAATTCTACTTTGCCACCGCCGGCATATTTGAAAGCATTGCGGGCAATTTCGGAAACTGCTGTGGCGATGCGGGTTTGTACTTGGGAATCGAATCCCAGCCCTTTAGCAATTTGGCGAGCTCTTTGGCGTACTTGTACGATGTCTTGTTCAAAGCGGACTTCCGTCGTCAGGATTGGGTAACTCACGCTGCTTTTCACCAAAACCTCCGAGAAACCTCTGGCTTCAGACATGGGGAGGGATAAGAGTGGTTGTTGAGGGGGTTCGATGCCCCCTCAACAGCCAAATCAATAGCTATAGTTGTAACCATCTTTTTTATGGATTGGTGTGCAGTATTTGTGACTAATGCCCGTAACTCTTCCCGTGACCGTAGCGATATCGAAACTACCAGTTGCCCGACAAAGAACCCGCCCAACGTAAAAGCCGATTTTCTTTCCAGAGGTAACGGTTGCTTTAACGAGATCGCCTGTTTGAAAACCTTTGTGAATCTGGACTCTTGTACGGTGACGAATTGGAAAACCAAATTTATTAGTACCGCACATTTGGCGAGTCCCATGCCCTGCTGATTTAATCAACAACGGCTGCAAGGTCAAAACTTCTAATGTCGGAGTGTCACCAACACAGGCGGCATCAAGCCAATGGGTTTTGGGAAGCCCTAACCGAGTCCGATTGAACTTTGTTTTGCCTCCAGATCCGGTACTGACAGGTAAACCCGTTGTTCTCAAGGCATTGAATAAAGCCCATCGCGTAGCGTTAACCACTGCTGCATCTTTTAAGGGTACTTTACTCTGTGCCAATACCCTCTTTAAAATGTCAACTTTACCAGAGAGGAAATCTTTAATGTCTTGATTACCTTTCCACTGATTGCACGGATGGCAAGCCAAAGCCAGGTTAGAAACCCTATCAGAGCCACCTTTAGAGCGTGGGTGGATATGCTCGACCTCTAGCTTTGTATCTTTTGCACCGCAGTAAACGCACTGACGATTGAACTTATTGAGCAAATACTCTTTCACCTCGTAACCCTGTAGTTCTCCCTGCTGATATTCGACACCACTAATCTCAGGATTCTGCATCAATTGTAAGTCAAATCTGACCAATTCCTGAACCAGTGAACCTACGGGAGCATAGCGAGAAATACGGTTAACCCAGGTCTGTATCGTATCTACTCGATGTTGCAAGCTGGGCGCTAACCAACCTTCATGACGAGTGCGATTTAGAAATCGGGCTTTACGATACCGGGTTTTACGGTTACGTCGCGCTCTCCGTAATTGACGGCGTGACAATAAAGCATGTTTGATGGCTGAGCCTCTATGAGTCAACTCTGCTGCCCAAATCAGCTTGTCATTTTTAAGTAAAGCAATGCCCGTTACTTTGCTGCCAGGATCTAATTTTAAAGTTAGACATTGTGGAGTATTTTGAACTTCCTTTGTGATAATGATGGTGAACGGGTATCGGCGAAAGACAGTAGCCTTTCTTGCTTTAAGTAATGACCGTGCCATCCCTGGCGTACAGGGTGTTAGCGGTTTGCGATTGGTATCTAAAACTAGGATTTGGTTAGACATTATTGCGTCTCTTCTGATTTCTCGTAACGTTAGCTTCGCCAAGGTTTTCAAGGCTTGTTAGGTTAATTGCACTTCCTTAACCCCGCTAAAGATGTTTAACAATCAACGATATTGGCAACAAACTAGCTACGCATTTGTCGGTATCGTGACCTTGAAAACGTAGACTTGTGGTTAAGTCTTAGGCTGGTCAGGTTCGGGATTGCTTGCTTGGGATCGTTAGAGCCGAACAGTTTGCAATCCCCTAGCTTTAGCTATGGGGTTCCTGACCTTGGCTACTATAACTGTCATGTCATCGCGAGTGCGTTTGAAGTCCCGGTAGAGCACGGCTGCGATTAAAGCAGGATGTCTGGAGGCTAAACCCGGGTAGCGGTTTAAATTCCACTGCGCCGCCAAACCGTCAGAGTGCATGATGAGTAGGGACTGCTGCGACCAAGGATAGACAAATTCTGCTACTTTTCGCATCATATGTCCAACTGTGCCGTTGTAGGAAACCATGCTGCGGCTTTGGTTATCTGTGACAACTACACCGCTGATGTTGCCAATTCCGGCAAAACAAATTGTTTGTTGGGTAGGATCTATTTGGGCGATCGCCGCAGCCGCTCCTCTGGTATTTTTTAAAGCAGCGTGCGCCTTCTCTAAAATTGCTTTCGGCCCGAGTTTGGCATTTTCCTCAAATACGCGCACTGCTTCGCGAGACGCTTCCTCCGCCAAATCCCCGTAGCCGAGCCCGTCTGCCACTAAAATCAGGTTTTTGTCAAGGTGATTTTCTGTCGCCCATGAATCGCCGCAAATTTGCTCTCCTGCTTTCGGTAAGTGGATCGCCCCAAATTCCAAGTAATTGCTGTTTTGGAAGGCTTCCCGGCTATTTTGGGTCGGTTCCAGCCGCGCTAATAAGGCTGTCCCGAGTTTTGGTACAGAATGAATATCAAAAAAAGTAGAGAGGCGTTTAATTGCCCCCAGTCCTGTTCCAGGGCTTCCCGCTGTAGAAAAACCGTCCCGCAGACACAGCGCGACATTTGCCATGCCCTGCCCCCGGTCTAGCGCTACTATTTCAATGCTATATCCTGCCGTTGTTTTTAATGTTCGCAGCAAAAGTTCTCCTTCGCGGGCGTGCTTGACCACGTTTTTTGCTGCTTCGGTGGTAACAATTGCCACTTTACCGCGATCGGTCTCGTTAAATCCGACTTCGGTCGCGAGGGCGACTGCGATTCGGCGCGCTTCTCCCACTTGACTTTCTTCTGTTACGGGCAGGGCTACGGCATCTATCATTTTTTATCAGCTCTAATCAGGTTGAGTCGAGGGAGGATATTATTCCCCGCCCCTCTCGGTTAGATCCGGACGTGCGATTTTCACCGCATCCGGCT
>NZ_JAUBUG010000113.1:0-13129 GCF_036705345.1 Microcoleus sp. B3-D2 | reverse complement strand
TTAATCCGAAACATCTCAAAAACTGGTTTACTAATTGCTGCTACTGTACCTCATAACATCCGGAAGTGCTGTATAATCAACTACTTTTTACTCGGCGCAATCTTCTCAATAGAAATCAGCGACTCCATCACCGACTCCACAATCGGCGCCGCCACCGTCCCCCCCGAACCATCCTTCGGCTCGTCAATCACCGCCAAAACCACATACCGAGGAGCCTCCACAGGCATAATCCCCACAAAGCTAGTAATAATCGCCTTGTCAGAATAACCCCCACCAGCATTAGCTTTTTGAGCCGTACCCGTTTTTCCAGCAATCCGATACCCAGGAATTTGTGCAGCTTTCCCCGTACCACCATCAACCACAGTTTCCATCATTTCTAACACCTGCTTAGTAGTTTCCGGCGAAAAAACCTGCTTCGGAGCCGGCCTCGGAAGCTTCCAATAAGCTTCACCGTCCCTATCAAAAAGTCCCCGCACAACGTGAGGAGTCACCAACTTGCCACCGTTAGCCAAAGCGCCGTTAAGCTGCACCAACTGCATCGGAGTAATCGAAAAACCTTGCCCAAAAGCCGTAGTAGCAACTTCCACCGGAGAGTTAATAAATTGCTCTCGATTTTTAAGCTGACTGGTTACTTCAAAAGGCAAATCAGTTCCCGCAGTTTGTCCCAGTCCGAGTTTTTCTAAAGCTTGATAGTAAAGAGAAGCCTTCATACTTCTCATTACGTGCACCATCCCCACATTACTAGAATGTTTCAAAATCTCAGTAACAGTGGAAGGGCCGCGCGCCCCTGCTTGTTTGTAATCGGAATTTTGGATAGTCCAGCCATCCATGAAAATCCGACCTTCGTCCTTAAATACGCTATTAGGTTTCACCGCACCCGCTTCCAGAGCGATCGCCACATTAATCGCTTTAAAAGTCGAACCAGGCTCATAAACATCAGTTACAGCCCAATTTTTATAGCGCGACAAATCGAAATTAAAATATTGATTCGGGTCATAAGAAGGTTCCGCTACAACAGACAGCAATTCCCCGTTACGGGCATCCATCACAATCACCGTGCCCCGCTTCGCATCGTGTTCCTTCATTTTTTCCTTAAGCGCACTTCGGGCAGCCCGCTGCAAGCGAGTGTCGATCGTCAATTGCAATTTCAAGTCATCAAGCTGCACAAATCCCGCCGTCAGCCGATCGGGAACCCAACTCCCATTGCTCGACCTGCTAAACTGAATCGACGGCATCGATCGTTCCAACAAATTCTGCTGGCTGTATTCCACCCCAGCTTGTCCCTTCCGTTCCCCGTCCACATAACCGAGGATATCCGCCGCCAACTCCTGCTGCGGGTAAAAACGCTGCTGCTGCCGCAGCAACTCCAAGCCATCCACCAGACTATCTTTAATTTGCATCCCAGCGACGCGATCGGCAACCTCTTGAGGCAGAGACTCCGCAATAGTAATACCGCTTTCACCAAGATTAAACCTGCGTATCAATTCAGTTTCCGCCGTAGTGCCCGGACTCAGTTCGAGCGCCAGCATCGGAGCCAATGTAGCAGCAATTTCCGCCTTCGAGTGGTTAAACAACTTCGGGTGAGCGTAGAGCGTGTACACCTCTCTGTCGATCGCCAAAACATTCCCTGCGCGGTCAACAATCGGGCGTCTCGGTACAAACGGCTTCGTTTTGAGAGTTTGCTGCTGCTCGGCCTGTTTACGCAGCGCCGGAGCTCGCGTCACCTGCAAATAAAACAAATTCACAGCCAGCCCCAGCCCCCCCAGCATCAACACCGCCCACACGGCCCACAAACGGAACTTGCTGCGCTTTAAACGCTCCACCGGCCGCCCCCAAGATGCAGCCGTCTGTTGTGGCGATCGGCCGAAACTGCCCGAAGATCTAGGTTTGGCTGGTTTTTCCCACCCAGTGCGAGCGCCTGCCTGTTTTGTGCGTTTGAAATTCGGCGATCTGTAGCGGTCAAAACGGGGGTCGTAGCTCATGGCATTAAAAATTCAATAGCAAGTTAGAGCGTTTTAGAAGTTATAATTTATAACTTAAATCTTAAAATATAAAATTCACGACTTGGGAATGAGCAGTCCCTATCAAGGTTGGGCTCACACCTACAGTTGCATTCTGTTTTTTGAAGTGGTGTTAATTATTTTTAATTTGTAACTTCCCGTTGGAAGCAGAAAATCGATCGCGACTTGCAAAAAAGTCAAAAAGGAAATTAGATCCTCGAATTTGCAGGCCCTCGGACACTCAGGCCCTCGGGCGCTCTACGCTTTGACACAGATTTAATAGCCCAGCGGTGTTTCCACACCGCCTCCCTTCTTGAGAGCGGGCTCAGAATTTGGTGCCGCAACGGGCGATCGAGTTTCAGGGGCCGGCTGCAAGAAAATCGTGTCCCCAGGATTCTGCGGAGCCAAACCGGTTTCGGGATTTTGGGCTTCTTTAGCAAGTTGGTGTTTCAAGACTTCACTAGAAGCACTCAATTGCTGTTCCCGGAGGCGCAGAGTTTCCAGCTTTTGATACTCCTGGCTCCAGCGCTGCTCGCCGTAAACTGTCAAGCCGTAGAGACTCAGAGCACCGCCCAAAAGCATAAGTGCTGCCACTGAGGAGGCGCGCTGTGCCTGCAGGAGCGATCGCAACCACACTGGCTGCTGCTGGCGAGCTGGCATGACTTTCAGCACCGATGCGGACTGCCGAACCTGAGCATGTTCGTCTGCTGGCGAGTAGTTGGGCAATACCGGCCCTGTCTTCGCCCGCCTAGCCCGGGCAATAGAAGTAACTTTGCTTTTGGCTGGGCCAGCAGAGGGCTTGCGGGTCGATCGGGAGCGGGGAGAATCCGGGGATCTGATAGCAGCGGTCATAGAGTTCACCAATACGTAAAGTGGGGTAGCTTCAGCTTGATTGAGGTTAAGAGTTTTTTGTCTCCAGAGCGCCAGTTGTGGCAATCTGGGCTCGATCGGTTATCCTTACCAAAGATACCTCACAAGCCAACCAACCCATCCTACCACTGGTCTCTTTGACTTCAGGATTTGCCAAAAAAAAAGAAATCTTTGCTGGTTAGCGATAATCTATGTGAAATTTATGAATAAATGCAGTATTGTAATCAACGAGCGAATCGTTGAGCTATTCGTGCCAGCATTGTTTCTGAAGTACACTATTCCCTTCCTTGCGATGGGTTTTCAGTCTTAAGGAGTTTTTATGAACAAGGGATTAATTCGTTTGACTTTGGTAGTGGGCTTGGCAGTAGCCCTCGGCGCCTGCGGAGGAGAGGGCGGCAACACTAACTCTAGCCCCTCTCCAGGCGGCCCTGGCGGCACTGGCGGCGCTGGCACTACTACTACTTCTCCTACTTCTTCTCCATCTCCAAAGTCCACTCCTGGGAGTGGTGGAGCTGGGGCTGGTGGAGCTGGGGCTGGTGGAACAGCTTCCCCTTCTCCTAAAAAGTCTCCCTAACTAGGGCGATCCGAGAGTGTTTGCCCAACGAGCCTAGCCTCCAGGTGAAAAATCGTTCGCTCCTCGCATTTTTTCATCTCAGAGGTCTAGGCCTCAAGTTGGGTGTTAGTTGTAGTCTGATGCTTTTACTAAAATTTCAGTACGTCCCCTTAGTGCCGCAAAGTCCGCTTAGCGCTGGGTTACAAGGGCATTAGCTTTCAAGTGGAAAATTTGACTCCCGGCATGGAGGTTATGAAACTCAAGCCTCTGAGGGGAAGTTTGAGGACAGTGCCAGTGCTTCTGCCTCAACTCGAAGGTTAACCGGAGGCGATCGCCGACTCGACGCAAATTTTGCACTCGATCGAGTCTCGCTTTCTTTCCCCGCCGCTGTTCCCACAGACGAGAGGAAAGCAAGTTGACCTTTGGATGCTCGTCGAAGACTTCCTCGATGAGAGCATCCGCATGGCTACTCGATTTGTTTACTAAGAGTTTCGCATCGGTGCGGGCAAGCAAATCGACCCGTCTGTTTAGAGCCAGTTTAGTGATTCAATTGGCGCCGCGCCACTTCGGTATTAACCCTGCCTCGCCAAAACTCGCTCCAGTTGCGCCTGAGTGCTGCTTTAAACCTATTGCACCGTCGCTGGTAGGATGGTGCTAGTTTGCTAGGCGATGCCTTGAGCATGGCTGATATTCCTTGCTGGTGTCGCCATGCTGAGTCCTTTAGCTTTGATTCCTCAATACCGAGTTGAGCATCCTTCGCTGTTTGAGCGTATTGCCCAAATATCACCGAATTTGTGGGGAAACCCAGCCTCCGGGAGGTGAAATTCTACCGATCGGGCGATCGTCCCTGCCTGAAAATTCCAGGTAAACTATTAACTGCTCTCCAACACTTAGAGTGTTGACCCTCCTGCAGTGGCAAATAGACAATAGTTGGGAAGAAAATTTTCATATCACATTTTAAATAAAAAGTCAAGGAAATTTGGGAGATAAGATAAATTTTTCAATTTGTTTTAATATTTCTATACTTAGATGTTACCAATAAAACCCCAGCTCGGCCGCCGGCAAGGCAACAGCCTGCTGTGTGTCCCAGGGCGCGCGCTGGAGCAGCAGGCAAGATCGTGCTAATCAGTGGTAGGATCAGCGATCAAAAATGTATCGAAATGTAAAGTGCAGTGCCACTCTAGGTTTTGAAAGCCATTTAGTTAAAAGATTGAGGTAAGTAGTTTTATGCCCGCGACCGTCCCCTTTGAACAGATTGACCGCATTGTTTGGAATCAGCACCACGATCCATTTGAAGTGCTAGGCCCTCACGCGATCGAAGAAAATGGCAAAAAAGTCTGGGTCGTCCGAGCTTATCTGCCGAATGCGGATGCGGTATCGGTAGTTGTGCCGGAGGCCAGGGCCGAATACCCGATGAAATCAGAGCATCACCCTCACTTTTTTGAATGTACGATCGAAACCCCAGAACTAGCAAACTATCAACTGCGGGTCAAAGAAGGAGAACACGATCGCTTTATCTACGACCCCTACGCCTTTCGATCGCCCAAACTCACAGAATTTGACATTCACTTATTCTCAGAAGGCAACCACCACCGGATTTACGAAAAACTGGGGGCACACCTCACCGAAGTAGACGGCATCACAGGAGTATATTTTGCCGTTTGGGCCCCGAATGCGCGAAATGTATCAGTTTTAGGAGATTTCAACTATTGGGACGGCCGCAAACATCAAATGCGGAAATCGCAAAACGGCATCTGGGAATTATTTATTCCGGGACTATCCGTGGGAACTTCCTACAAATACGAAGTGAAAAACCAAGACGGACATCCCTACGAAAAGTCCGATCCTTACGGTTTCCAGCAAGAAGTGCGGCCGAAAACAGCATCAATTGTCACCGACTTAAACACCTACAATTGGAACGACAGCGCTTGGATCGAAAAGCGGCGGCACACAGACCAACTGACGCAGCCGGTTTCGGTTTACGAATGCCACATCGGTTCTTGGCTGCACGCCGCTACTGACGAACCCGCCGTGCTACCAAATGGGGAAATACAACCCGCCGTGCAAGTTTCGGAACTGAATCCCGGGGCGCGCTTTCTGACTTACCGGGAATTAGCCGCTCGGCTGATACCCTACGTCAAAGATTTGGGATTCACTCACATTGAAATGCTGCCGATCGCCGAACATCCTTTCGACGGTTCTTGGGGCTATCAAGTCACCGGTTATTTCGCCCCTACTTCGCGCTACGGCACACCTGAAGATTTCATGTATTTTGTTGACCAGTGCCACGCCAACGGCATTGGCGTACTGGTGGACTGGGTACCGGGACATTTCCCCAAAGACGGCCACGGTTTGGCTTTCTTTGACGGAACTCACTTGTACGAACACGCCGACCCCCGCAAGGGCGAACACAAAGAGTGGGGAACCCTAGTATTTAACTACGGCCGCAACGAAGTGCGGAATTTCCTAGTATCAAACGCTCTGTTTTGGTTTGACAAGTACCACATCGACGGGATTCGCGTAGATGCCGTAGCCTCGATGCTTTATTTGGATTACTGCCGCGAACCCGGAGAATGGCTGACCAACCAATACGGAGGGCGTGAAAATATTGAGGCGGCGGATTTTCTGCGTCAGGCGAATCACGTCATTTTTAGCTATTTCCCAGGTGCGCTGTCGATCGCCGAAGAATCTACCTCTTGGCCGATGGTATCTTGGCCGACCTATGTAGGCGGCTTGGGCTTCAACCTGAAGTGGAACATGGGTTGGATGCACGATATGCTCGACTATTTCCACATGGACCCGTGGTTCCGCCAGTTCCACCAGAACAACATAACTTTCAGTATGTGGTACAACCACAGCGAGAATTTCATGCTGGCTTTGTCCCACGATGAAGTCGTCCACGGCAAGGCTCACATCATCGGGAAAATGCCAGGGGACGAATGGCAAAAGTTTGCAAACGTGCGCTGTTTGTTTACTTTTATGTTTGCTCATCCCGGAAAGAAAACGATCTTTATGGGCATGGAGTTCGGCCAGTGGCACGAGTGGAACGTTTGGGGGGATTTGCAGTGGCAGTTGCTGCAATTCGATCCGCACCAAAAGTTGAAGCTGTTTTTTAAAGATTTGAACAATTTGTACTGCAGCGAAAGGGCACTTTACAGTCAAGATTTTGCTGAGGATGGGTTTGAGTGGATTGATTGCACCGACAACCGGCACAGTGTCGTGGCCTTTGTGCGCCGAGAGAAGGATGGCGACGAGTTTGTGGTGACGGTGTGCAATTTTACGCCGCAGCCGCACTCTCACTATCGCGTAGGAGTGCCGGAACCAGGTTTCTATACGGAGTTGTTTAACAGCGACGCGCGGGAATACGGCGGCAGCAATATGGGGAATTTGGGGGGCAAGTGGACTGAGGAGTGGTGGTTCCACAACAGTGCTTATTCGATCGACTTGTGTTTGCCACCTTTGGGCGTGTTGATTTTAAAGCTCGATCGGGCAAAAACAACGGCCAAATCTCAAGAGTTTTAAGTTGTGATATCATTTCCGGTTACACCGGAATGATGTTGACGGTTGACGGTTGACTGTTGACGCCGTGAACCGTCAACAGTGAACTCGAATTTACTATTCCGATGCTAACGGATTTGATATGAGTCGTGAGAGTTTTGAGTTAAGAAGAATCAAAACTTTATCAAACCTAAAAATTTGAGGGTATTCAGAAACCCGGTTTCTCCAAGAAATCGGGTTTTTTTTGTTTTGTTGTTGTGGTGAATATCTCGACGGGGTGACAAACCCGTCAAAAGACCTACTGAGGGCGGAGCGTTGCATAATAGCGGGAGGATTTTGATTTTTTTTGTAGGTGTGGCCATACCCCCGAAGGCGTGTATTTTCACAGCAGGCGGAACGCTTAACCCATACTCCCCACAAGAATCATCCTCCAATTGTGCCAAGCCGAATTAATTATAATTAGGCACAATAAACTACCATTTTTTCAGATGTGTATCAGGGCTATGTTCTTGATTATATCTATGTTCTGACGGGGTTGTCATCCAGGGAAGTGCGTACATCATGTTCTTTTTTAAGTGGTATTAATTACCAATGCCAATTTTTCCTGCCCAATTTTTACTTCTCAAATTTTAATTTCGAGTATCGGAAGCGCCAAGATTATAAGAAACTTTTGACGGCTCAACTGTTACTACTTCCGAAAGAGATTGTTCTGCTGCTACCTCTAACTTTGGCAGTGGTAGATGCTTCATTTCCCAAACTTTCAGCAAAATTAGATATTCATAAAAAGCTTGCAGCGTGCACCAAGCCAATCCCGCTTGGCCGTCAAGAAATCCGCCCAGTAAAATATACATATAGAAAAAGCGCACCACAGGTCGCAAAGGCAAGCGCAAAGAAAAATCTTTCAAAGCGCGACGCCTTTCCACCTCCGACGCGCCAAACAATAAACCCCACCAATTTACTTGACCTGCTTCTAATTGACGGAGAGTTTCAGCCGCCTCGTCAGTCGAGTAGCGGTTGTGCTTTTCAATCCAGCGGGAAAGACCTTTGCTGCAAGTATAGTGAGGGTAAGTTTCCTTCAAAAAATGAGTAGGCCCGTTGCAGACTTCCCGTTCAGTGTGACCGTAGTCAGTAAACCACACTCGGTCTTTGCGAAAGAGACGCATTTGATAGCGGGGATATTGAGTGCTGCGGCGAATCCAGCGCTCCATAAATATTACTTTTTCAGCTACGTAATAGCCGATATATTCTTGAGTTTCGATCGCCTTTAAGCATTCAGCAAACAGTGCAGGCGTCATCCGCTCGTCTGCTTCGAGGATGTAAACCCATTCGTACTTGCACGGGACTTCTTGGAGCATCCAAGTCCGCTGGCGTCCGTGAGTTTCAAAGCGGTGCTGCACTGTTTGCACGGCATAGTTCTGAACAATCTCAAGGGTGCGATCGGTGCTGAAAGAATCAACTACAATGATATCGTCACAAAGCAGTGCCGATTCAATGCAAGCGGCGATATCAATCTCTTCGTTGTAAGTCAGAATATAAATTGAGAACATTCCCAGCTTTCAGTAAGGGCAAACTATTGGGTAAACAAACTATTTCTCAGGGATGTCTCGACCAGCGCGATCCCTGCCAGCGCCGGTCAATTTTTGCGGCGGCCGAACCGCATAATTCCCATACTTCTCAATCCCGTCCAACCAACAGTAATGTAGCCGATCGCTAACAGCAAACTGGTGATTCCCGTCTGCAAACTCGAATTTCTCGATCGAGTTCTTAACTCTTTCTCTTTTTGTTGCTTGCGGGTGCGAATCTCGTTGCGAGCTTGATTGGGCAGTTCTTGGGCTTGCTGTTCGAGGAATTTGTCGAGGGCTTTCGGGTCATTTTTCGACTCCTGAAGCACAGCTTTCCATTCCTTGGGAACCTCTGGACTCTTGAGTGCTTGTTGCAGCTTCCCGTCGTCTTGTAGCAGTGCGGCTATCTGGGTGCGACGCTGGCTTTTGAGCTCTTCTACCTGAGTTTTAAATTGAGGGCTTTTAAGTTGCGCCTCAAGTTGACCTTCGGCTTGTCCCGCTTCTTGATCGACTTGAGCCAGAGCATCCTTGAGTTCCAAACGAGTATTGTTGAGGTGAACGGGAACCAGAGATAGGTAAACTAGACCTAACAAGCTGGAAATCAACAGCGCCCAGAATCGCAAGTCCAGCCCAACATTGCGTCGCTCAATAGAGACTCCACTGCTGCTGTCTACCCAAAAGCCAGTCATCAGCAGGGCGATACCGATCAAAGGAATAATGCCCCTGTCAACTATCTGAGTTGCTGCAGCCAACTGCCAGCCTCGATTGAGAAGGTCTGAACTTTCTCCCGGCAGCGACAGAACAATGCAGTCAAGCAAAGCAGAGAGAATCAAGATAATCCCGACTACTTTTAGAGTTCGAGCAGCTACTGAAGAAAATTGACGGCTATTACTTGCTTTCATAATTCGTGTTAGATAATTCTACACCTTTAGATTCAAGGGGGTAGTTGAGTGGATTTTGTTGAAGGAGTTAAGCTATTTTCCACCAAAATAGCGGCTTCGGGTACCGAACTCGACTTTCCTCTGGGTTTTCACAGACTGCAGTTGCGAGCCAAAAGGTCGAGTTTCTGAGCAGCGATCCAGAGTTGGACGCAGGAGGCTGTAGGCTTATGGGCTGGCTGTAAAGCTTGGTCAAGATAGCGCCCAGAAACTGCAGCAAGCAACTGCTGGCTTCTTCTATAGTCTGACGAATCCAGCGTAAAGATGAGCTCTGCACACTTGGGTTCCTGGTTTTAACTAGCTTTCGCTCGCGCGGCCGTGCCCGAAATAAGAGACACAGGAGGAGCGCGTTTCGTTGGGTTTCACCCCCTAGGGCTCCCACTACCCGATCGCCTGCCCGAGGGGGTGGAACTACATCCCTTGTCTTATAGTAATTGATATAAGAGAGGGCGGGAATAAATAATTGTTTACCAACCTTTTTAACCTCCAATTACCAACAGCACGATACGGCAGTCACAAATACACGACTAGCGGTTTTTTACTTGGGAATTCTGTTTACTATATCACGTTGTTGCAGGTAATTTTTACTTATCCATTCTTGCTTAATAGTCACAAATTACTAATCACTATTTACTCATCGGCAACTATTAATTATGGTCAGGTTGAATAATTTATTATTCAATAGTAAAAGTGCAAAGCTTCACATTTTTTGGTAGGATAATTTTGACCGCTGTTCAAATTTGGTGGTAATGACTGCAATGATTTCTGATGTTTACACGTTGAGAGAACTGGAAAGATCGATCGCATCCGATCCGGACAAGTGGCGTCCGATCGTGTTTACTAACGGCTGCTTCGATATCCTGCACTGCGGTCACGTCCGCTATTTGCAGGCGGCAAAAAATTTGGGCCGATCGCTCGTTGTGGGTTTGAATAGCGACGCCAGCGTGCAAGCTATCAAACCGCAGCAGCCAGGATTGCCGCCCCGCCCGATCGTACCGGAAAATCAGCGAGCCGAAGTGTTAGGCGCTCTCAAACCAGTAGACGCCGTAGTAATTTTTTCGGAGATTACAGCAACTAAACTGATAAATATCCTGAAGCCTGATATATACGTTAAAGGAGGCGACTATCAAGTCGAAACTCTGCCGGAAGCACCGGCCGTTATCGCCGGAGGTGGCAAGATTTCCTTAATCGAAATAGAAGTTCCGAGTTCTACCAGTGCGATCGTCAAACGCATTTTACAATTAGGTACTTAACCCTCGATCGCAAACAGCAAACAGTGAGCTAAACTCAGAAGTTGCCCCATCAAAAAACACGCTTGGTGCGATCACTCGTACAACTTCATCCCAATTGCTAAGCAGGAGATAATTTTAATGGAACTCATAAGCAATAACACGATCGCGGAAATCATACAAAGACACAAAGCAGAGTTACTAGCAGACTGGCTCAAAGAACTGCAAAATACCGGGCTGCGGCGGGACGACTTGATGAGAGCCAAAGAATTGCGCTCCGAGTGTCAAGAGTTCTTGCAATTGCTCCACATTGCAGTCGGACACGGTAACTTTAGCGACATCCAGACACCCGAATGGGAAAATATGCGGGTGTTGCTAGCAGAAGTTTCGCGATCGCGCGTTCAGAGAGGCTTTACTCCCTCAGAGATAGCGAGTTTCATTTTATGCTTCAAAAAGCCATTGTTCGATCGGCTTTGTCATGAACTGACAGAAAACCGCGACGCACTTGTCGAGCAACTTTGGCTTTCCACCAGTTTATTAGACCAGCTTGGCCTTTGGGTGACAGAAATCTTTCTCAAAGCTCGCGAAGAAGTCATCGAACGCCAGCAGCAAGAAATGCTGGAATTGTCAACACCCGTAGTCAAACTTTGGCAAGGCATTCTCGCTTTACCCATGATCGGGACTCTCGACAGTGCCCGCACTCAAATAGTAATGGAAACTCTGTTGCAAGAAATCATGGAAACCGGCTCAGAATTTGCGATTTTAGACATTACAGGCGTGCCGACTGTTGACACTTTAGTGGCTCAACATTTATTAAAAACTGTAGCAGCCGCCCGTTTAATGGGTACTGAGTGCATCATCAGTGGCATTCGCCCGCAAATAGCTCAAACCATAGTTCATTTAGGAGTTGACTTGCAGGATATTCTCACCAAAGCTACTTTAGCAGATGCTTTTAAAGTCGCTTTGCAGCGCCAAGGTTTAACTATAAGAAATATTCAAGAGGAAAGATAAAAAATATTGCCTCTCTGCCTAAAAAAAATAAGTTAAAATTAAAATAGAGGTCAATTTGTGGAACGTATACCGATACTTCAAATGGGAGAATTTCTGCTAGTAACTATTCAAGTAGATATGCACGACCGCTTAGCTATGACGCTGCAAGATGACCTGACGAACCGCATCGTCAAAACAGGTGTAAAAGGTGTGTTAATAGAAATTTCTTCCCTCGAAATTGTTGATTCTTTTATCGGTCGCATTATCAACAATATCGCTAGTATGTCGCGAATTTTAGATGCGGAAACAGTTGTGGTCGGGATGCAGCCAGCGGTTGCTATTACCCTCGTTGAGTTGGGGCTTTCCCTGACAGGAGTTCGCACAGCTTTAAGCGTTGAAAAGGGCATGATTTTGTTAAGAAAATCCTTGGGTTGGTCTCTGGACGAGCAAGGGTAAGCAGTCGATTAATTGTCCCCTGACTGAGGCACAGGCAGTCAAGAAACCTAGTTTGTTTGTAGATACCTTGTTGACAAACAGAAGATTTCTTAGGAAAGGGCTTACGCACTCAAGGGGGTTAAATCAAGGGTTTAAGATTCCTGCACTATGTTCTATTTTGAGAGAAAATCGTAGTAAGTGCGTAAGTTTTATTAGGAGAAACTAAGTTGATGAGCGTAAGTCCTATATTTTGGGGAGAAGTTCTATTTTGGTACAGTAGCCGCCATGTCAAAACGTGAGATACTAGAAATCCGATCGTCATCCGATATAGTCCACGTCCGACAGCAAGTGCGAACTTGGGCTGTAGCAATGGGATTTGGTTTATTAGACCAAACGAAAATCGTTACCGCAGCCAGCGAACTCGCCCGCAATACTGTAGACTACGGCAAAGGGGGAACTGTAACTCTCGAAACGCTCCAATTAGGAACCCGCAAAGGGCTGCGGCTAATATTTGAAGACAAGGGCCCGGGAATTCCAGACATCGAATTGGCAATGACTGACGGTTATACTTCTAATCACGGTTTGGGTTTGGGACTCAGTGGTTCTAAACGGTTGATGCACGAATTTGAGATTGTTTCCAAAGTGGGTAAGGGAACTAAAATTGCGATCGTCCGCTGGCGGTGAGTAAGTAATACGATTTGAGAGTTTAGATTTTAGATTAAAGCATTGGGAATGACTGATGACTATCGGGGTTTGGAGCTTGCGTATAGTTGCATTCTTTTTTAAAATTGGTATAAAGAGCAACCAGCAAAGCCAAGAAGTGATTCTGGGAATGCCGCCCCATAACCGGAGAGGGTTGGCGTATGGAGGATTTCAGTGCGATTCGTTGAAACGTGAATCACGGTAATCAGTCCGTACATAGCGTTTCCAGCCACAAGGCTGAACTCTCGGTCTGATAAGGGTGCAAGTCCCTTCTACCAGACTCAGGTATGACTCCCTATCTGCCCACACCGACCAAGCTCGATTCTTGGAGAGTGAAGCTGGGAACAGGACG